>JAEUQZ010000180.1 GCA_016788965.1 Anaerolineae bacterium
CGCGCATCTGGGAAATCCGGCGGCGATCCAGCGCCGAGTCCCAGGATCATTCGCCCCTCATACAGTATCCAGCCCACTGCGCCTGGATTGGTCGGTGTGACCAACCGGGCATTATGAATGACTGTTCGCGCTGCCATAGGAACATACTCCATCAGGGTAGGGGATCACCGAAAGTGCGGGATGACCCGCTGGCCGATCACCCGGATCGCTTCATCGATGTCGGGGCCGAGCGGCGGCCCAAAACTGATATGCCGAACTCCCAGCGCCGCAAGCTGCTCCAGCCGCTCGATCAGCCTGTCCGCGCTGCCCGCGATCCCGATCCGCATCATCGGCGCTGTCACCAGCCGCTTAGCCGCCTCGATATCCTTCTCGACCATGACCAACCGCTCGATCTCGCTGAAATCCTTATGAGTCAGCCCAAGCTGCTCCAGGATCGTCGCGCTCATCGCATGGCCGTAGTAGGCGATCTTCTCCTTGAGCGCATCCTCCGCTTGAGCCTGATTGTCCGAAACCGAACACCAGATGCAGGCCGCCACATCGATCTTATCCATCGACCGCCCGGCCTGACGTGCCCCCTCTTCGATATGCCCAATGACCTGGGTGTAATGCTCCGGCGGGAACAGCAGCGGCAGCCCCCCGTCGGCGACCCGACCGATTTCGCTGCACATCCGCGGACTCATCGCGCCGATATAGATCGGCACGCGCCTCAATGCGGGAAATCGCATATGGGCTTCCGCCGTCCATGCGAGAAAGTCACCTTCGGATGCGGCTGCTTGCCCGGTCGTCAATCGGTTGACCGCCTCGACCGTTTCCACCACGGCCGTCCGCGGCTTGTGCGCCTCGATCCCCACCCACGCCAGGAAATCCCCCGCGCCCGACGACAGTCCCAGGTTGAAGCGTCTGTTGGAGGCTTCGTCCAGCGTAGCCGCGATCATGGCGATCTCAGCCGAGTGGATCGTGTAAGGGTTCAGGATACATGTCCCGACTTCGATGCGCCGGGTCGCCGCGGCTGCCGCCGTCAGGATGACCGGGGCGCTCCGATAAAACAGGTCATTGCTCACCCAGAACTGATCGAATCCAGCCTGCTCAGCCTGGACTGCCCAGCGGACATAATCCCGCACCCGATGGTCGTTGTTCAGCCGCAGACTGAATTTCATCAGACCTGTACCACGGCGTCGGCTTCGATTTCCACCAGATATTCCTCACCGACCAGCGCGCTCACCTGCACCAGCGTGTTGGCCGGACGAATTTCACTGAACACTTCGCCGTGCGCCCGCGCGACCGCTTCCCATTGGCGGATGTCCGTGATGAAGATGCGCGTTCGCACCACATCGCTCAGCGCCGCCCCGGCTTCATGCAGTGCCCGCCCGATCTTCTCGAAGATGTACAGCGTCTGCGCCCGTGCGTCGCCAGTCCCGACTACATTCCCTTCTGGATCGGTTGCCGTCGTACCCGAAACCCAGATCGTATTCCCGATCCGCACCGCCCGTGAATACCCGGCCATCGCTTCCCAGCGCGTACCCGAATCGATATTCTGCCGCTGGCTCATAGACACTCCCTCCCTCAGTCGATCACGATGAGATCAGGATAGCCGCGGGTGAGCGGTTCACCGCCGCCCGGCCGCGCCACCACCACATCCTCTACACGCGCCGAGTACGAATTGAACTGCGTGATGCTCGGCTCAATCGTGAACAACATCCCTTCCCGCAGCGGAGTCTCATCGCCTTTGGTGAGGAACGGCGGCTCATGCACATCCATCCCGATCCCGTGCCCCAATCGGTGGCGGAAAGCCTCGCCGTACCCCGCATCTTCGATGACCTTACGCGCTGCCGCATCCACCTGCGAAGTAGTCGCTTGCCCGGCTTTCAGCGCCGCGATCCCCGCCGCCTGCGACTCCATGATCAGACGGTGAACCCGCGCGAATTCGTCTGGCGGTTCTCCAAAAGAGACCGTTCGACCATAGTCATAACAGAACCCATCCAGCACCGCGCCGAAATCGAACAGGATCGACACCGGCGCTGTCAGCACGCGCGGCCACGTCTGGAGCCGCTGTCCGAACAGCAGCGGGTGATTCGGCCCCGAATTGTAAAGCGAGGTCGTGAAGGAGGGGCCGAGCGACCCGTGCCGCCGCATCTGGTAATCCACCTCGCTGATGAGGTCGAGTTCCGTCATGCCGTGCTTCAACTGCGCCAGCACATCCGCGAACGCCGCCTCGGTGATTTCGCCCGCTCGCCGCATCATGGCGATTTCTTCTTCCGATTTCACCACGCGGAGCTGCCGCAGAATAGTCGTGGCTGAAGTGAATCGCGCTTCCGGTAGGATCTGCTGCAAGTGGACAATGGTTTCCCCGGTCGTATGATCGCTGATGGCGATTCGCGGCTGTCCCGGCAGATTGAAACCGCTCAGAATCTTCCGCACCAATTCCGCCGGATCATCCCAGTCCCCCAGCACCCGGATGTCGATCCCGCCCAGGTTGCCCAGTCCGCCAAACTCGGCAGACATCCGCGGCAGCAGCAGCACGGGCTGGTGCTTGGGAGTCAACCATACGCCTTCCAGCCAGGCCCCCGGATGAATAGTTGTTCCATAATTCGGGATATCCCGTGGCACACCCGTCAGGTATTGCAGATCGGCCGAGTGCGGGAAGTAGGCGAGGTCGGCCTGTCCTTCCAGGAGAGCCTGAAGCTTCTGAATGCGGTCTGTGTAGTTCATGGGCTTGATTCCGATGGTGATTGTGGCTAATCGCCCAAACTATATCACACAATCTTTGTGCAGATCGATATGTCCAGCATGGTTGCCTTACGCCGTAATCCTGAATACAATTGTGCCCCATTGCAGTCCCGCTGCTGGGCTGCATCAGATTATGGTTCCAGTTGGTTCAGGAAGGATAAGAAAAATGCGGTTTGTAAGGAATTCACGCCGTGCAGCCCTCTTGGTGCTGCTGGCCCTGGTCGCGCTGCTGAGCCTCTCCGCAGTGCGGGCGCAGGATGAAAAAGTGCTGGTGATCGGTCATGCTGAAAGCACCGACTCGCTTGACCCGGCGCGTGGCTACACGCAGACCACCGGTGTCATCTCGCGGGCCACCTACAGCACACTGGTCACATTCCCGGATGCCGATGCCAGCGCCATCGAGCCGATGCTGGCCGAGTCCTGGGAAGTCTCCGCCGATGGCCTCACCTACACCTTCAAGCTCCGCCAGGGCGTCACCTTCTCCAGTGGCAATCCCGTCACTGCCGATGATGTCGTCTTCTCCCTGATGCGCCTGAAGAATGTCAAGGGCAACCCCGCCTTCCTGGCTGATAACATCGCTGGTGTTGCCGCCGTGGATGCGTCCACCGTCGCCATCACCCTCGCCAGTGCAGATCCGTCGTTCGTCTCGCTGCTGCCCAACAGCGCCTTCTCGGTGACGGACTCGGTCCTCATCAAGGCCAACGGCGGCACCGACGCGGAAGATGCCGCCACAGCCGATACTGCCGAAGCCTTCCTCAACGGCACGTCGGCCGGTACTGGCCCCTATCTCCTGGAAAGCTGGGAACCCCAGGTCGAGACCGTCCTCGTGCGGAATCCGACCTACTGGGGCGAACAGCCTTACTTTGATCGCGTCATCATCACCAACATCCCTGAAGCGGCCACCCAGAAAACCGCTCTGGAAGCCGGCGATGTTGACCTCGCGCTCGACCTCACCGCCGATCAGATCACGGGTCTGGAAGGCAACGCCGATGTTGCCATCGCCAGCGGCCCGGCCAACATCGTTCACTTCATCCTGATGAACAACGATCCGGCCATCGGTGGCATTGTCTCCGATCCGAAGGTTCAATTGGCGATCCGGTATGCCCTCGACTATGAAGGCTACAAGACCCTCTGGGGTGGCGTGCAGCCAGGAACCAATCTGCCAGTCGGTCTCGCCGGCGCGTTCGGTGAAGATCAGGCCATCAAGCGCGATCTGGACATGTCCAGGTCTCTGCTCGCCGAAGCGGGCTATCCCGATGGCTTCGAAATCACCCTCAGCTATCCCGACTTCTCCTTCCAGGGCGTCAACATGAACACCAACGCCCAGAAGATTCAGTCCGATCTGGCTGAAGTCGGCATCACGGTTACGCTGAACGTGGGCGACCTCCAGACCTCTCTGGAAGAGTACCGCAACGGTCAGCAGGCCTTTGCCTACTGGTTCTGGGGTCCGGATATCCTCGATCCCGCCGACTTCCTGGCCTTCCTGCCCGGCGGTAAGGTGGCGACCGAGCGTGCCAAGTGGCTGCCGGAAAATGCTCCTGCCGAACTGACCGACCTGATTAGCCAGGTCAAGGTCGAAAGCGATCAGGCCAGTCGCCTCGAACTCTATGGTCAGCTTCAGGCCTGGGCGCAGCAGAACGGCCCGTTCGCGCCCTTCAATCAGCCGGATATCCAGACTGCCTTCCGTGCAGACCTGCAAGGCTATGTCTGGCACCCTCAGTGGCTTCTGGATGTGTCGCTGCTTAGCCGCGGCATGTAAGCCGAGCCAGCTTTCACTTGAATCCTACCGGGGCGCAGTTCGTCTGTGCCCCGGTACACCGCGACTCACTCGGCTCTCTGGCCGGGTGACACGAGCATTGACTGAATAATGCCATTCTATCTCTTCTTCATTCGACGCCTCCTCTTTGCCATCCCAACGATGCTCGGCATTACGCTGGCCGCGTTCGTGATCGCCAACGCCATTCCCGCCGATCCGATCAACGCCAACCTGCCGCAGAACGCCCTCAACAACCAGGAAATCATCGCTGCCTTCCGCCAGAAGTGGGGCCTGGATAAACCCCCTGTCGAGCGTTACCTGACCTACCTCGGCAACCTCCTCCAGGGCGACATGGGGATGTCCATCAAAACCCGCAAACCCGTCCTCGACGACATCCGCCAGTTCCTGCCGGCCACCATCGAACTCGCTACCTTCGGCATCATCTTCGGCATGGCCCTCGGCGTCGGCTTCGGGATCATCTCCGCCATCTGGCGCAACCGTCCGATTGACTACCTGGTTCGCTTTGTTTCCCTCATCGGTGTCAGTTTCCCGGTCTTCCTCCTGGCCTTGATCGGCCTGACCATCCTGTACGTCCAGCTAGGCCTCGTCTCCGGCCCCGGTCGCTTAGGTGTCCGCATCACTGATCCGCCTTTCGTGACTGGCTTCTTCACCATAGATAGCCTCCTCGCCGGCCAGTGGTCTACCTTCGGCAACGCGGTTTCACACTTACTCTTGCCCAGTGTGATCCTCGGCATCTATGTCTCCGGCGCGATTGCCCGCATTACCCGCTCCTCGCTGCTGGAGGTCCTCAGCCTGGACTACATCCGTACCGCCCGCTCCAAAGGCCTGCGCGAGCGTGTGGTCATCACCCGGCACGGCCTTCGCAATGCGCTGATCCCGGTCGTGACCGTCATCGGCCTGTCGTATGGCAGCCTGCTGTCTGGCGCTGTCCTGACCGAATCCATTTTCGCCTGGCCCGGCATTGGCCGTTATATGTTCCGTGCTTCGACCTCACAGGACTTTCCCGCTATCATGGGGGTCAGTATCCTGATCGCGTTCATCTACATCGGGGTGAACTTTGTCGTTGACATCCTCTACTACTTCCTTGACCCGCGCATCCGCCTCTCCTGAGTGGATCACGCAGGCCGCGCGAATGCTGCGGCGCAATCCCCTCGTGCTGATCGGGTTGATCGTGGTTTTGATCTGGATTGTGCTGACCATTCTGGCGCCGCAGATCAGTCCCTACGATCCCCAAAAGCAAAACGTGGCGGTTCGTCTGACGGCTCCCAACGACATCTATGCCTTCGGCACGGATGAACTTGGCCGCGATATCTTCACTCGCGTCCTTTGGGGCGGACGGATCACCATCCCCGCTGGTTTCATTGTGATCGTAGTCGGCAGCGTCATCGGCGTTCTCGTCGGCGCGGTTGCGGGCTATGTCGGCGGCATCTGGGATGAGCTGCTCATGCGGATCACCGAACTCTTCATGGCCTTCCCGACCATCATCCTGGCTCTAGCCATCAACGCCGCCCTGGGGCCAGACATCCGCAATGCCATCCTCGCCCTGGTCATCGTCTGGTGGCCGACCTATGCCCGTTTGACACGTGGCCTCGTGCTGGACATCAAGTCGAAGGAATTCGTCGAAGGCGCGCGTGGCGTTGGGGCAGGGGACTTCTACATCCTCTTCCGCACCATCCTCCCAAACTGCATTTCTCCCGCGCTGGTACTCGCCACCCTCGACATCGGTAACGCCATCCTTACCTTCGCTGGCCTGAGCTTCCTCGGCCTCGGTCCCGACCCTTCGCAGCCCGAATGGGGACGCATGGTCTCCATCGGCATCGATTTCTTCGACCAGTGGTGGATGTGGTTGTATCCTGGCCTCGCTATTGCTATCCTCGTGATGGCCTTCAACTTCATCGGCGATGGCCTGCGTGATTTCCTCGATCCCCGCCTGCGAAAATGAATAGGTTCGGAAGGCTGACAGGAACCGGACATGCTCAAGATTGACCCTGCATTGTTGAACCGCGAAACCGTCGAACGCCACAGCGTTGATATGCGCCAGTTTGTCGATTTCCGCCAGTCCACGCTGCCCAATGGGATGCGAATCATCGAAGCCTTTAACAGCAGCGGCCTGAACTTCACCTTGCTGCCGGATCGCGGCCTGGACATCTGGTCGGCCAGCTACAAAGGCCTCCCCCTCACCTGGATCAGCCAGGGATCACCCTTCCCAGCGGACTTCGGCCTCTCCTGGCTGCGTCAGTTCAATGGCGGACTGCTCACCACTTGCGGTTTGACCCATGTCGGCCCTCCCGAAACCGATGAATCGACGGGTGAATTCCGCGACCTGCATGGCCGATACAGCCGCCTCCGCGCCCACGAAATCAGCCTGGAACGTCACTGGTATGGCAGCGAAGACTACAGCGTGTGGTTGATGGGCACGATCAGCGAATCCGTTATGTTTGGCGAGCAGTTGGTTCTGCGCCGCTCCATTGGCCTGGAACTCGGCCGCCCAACCATCACCATCTGGGATACCGTCACCAATGTTGGGGATGCGCCCTCGCCGCTGATGGTGCTGTACCATTTCAATCTGGGCTTCCCGTTGATTAAGGCCGGTACGCTCCTGCACACGCCCAATCAGGCCGTCTATGCCCGCGACGAACCCGCTCGGCTGGGGCTATCCCGTTGGTGGGACTATCGTGAGGCCGAACCGCGTTCCCAGGAACAGGTCTACTTTCATCACCTGAAGGCCAAGTCCAACGGCTTCACCCGCATCATGATCGGCGACGACCGCTGCGCTGTCCTCCTCGACTGGGATACCACCGCGCTGCCCTATTTCACCCAATGGAAGAACGCCCGTCAGGGCATGTACGTCAGCGGCGTCGAGCCGGGCAACTGCATCCCTGAAGGCCGGAACAGCGCCCAGCGCAGCCGCCGCTTGATGACGCTCGAACCCGGTCAGGAAATGCGTTTCGCGGTATCCTTGACCGTTGCCGAAGGCTTGGATCAGATCCGCGAGTGCAAAGCCAGCGTCAATCAGCTTCAGGATTTGGGCGCGCCTGTCAAAGGGTGCAGCCTGACCGACTATCAATGAGACTCAGTGAAACACGAATGTTGATCCCTTTTCCCCTGAAGAGCGCAAGCGACTGTCCCAGCCCTGTTTTGCTCCCCCTCTGCCATGAAATGGAGAGGGGGTCGGGGGGTGAGGATCATGGAATCTGTGTCTCATCGAAGCCGCCTCTCGTCTTTTCTTCATCTGCTTTGAACAGCGAGGACACGACACCATGACCGCATTGACCCCCGGCCGCTGGACGGGTTTACGCAAGACCAGCAGCAGCCGTGACATCTTCACCATTCTCGCCTTCGACCAGCGCGGAACCTTCCGCAAGATGCTGTCCGCCGATGCGACCTATGAGACGACCGCCAACATCAAGAAGGAAATTGTCGCCCGGCTGTCGATGTTCTCCAGCGCCGTGCTGCTCGATCCTGAATATGGCCTGTTGTCCGCCCTACATCTCGCCCGCACCA
Source organism: Anaerolineae bacterium (assembly GCA_016788965.1). Classification (GTDB taxonomy): domain Bacteria; phylum Chloroflexota; class Anaerolineae; order Aggregatilineales; family Phototrophicaceae; genus CFX2. The sequence continues at coordinate 8,009 of JAEUQZ010000180.1, forward strand.
GCGGCCTTCTGGTGGCGCTCGAAAAGAGCGGCTATACCGGCGATTCGACCTACCGTAAGTTCGACTTTGACCCGGCTTGGTCGGTTGCCAAGATCAGAAAGATGGGCGCTTCCGCCGTCAAACTCCTCGCCTACTACCACCCGGAGTCCGGTACGCTGGCCGAGGAAATCGAAGGAGTCATCAAAGGCGTGGTCGATGAATGCCACGCCTACGATCTGCCACTCTTCCTCGAACCCGTCTCCTACAGCCTGGAACCCGGTGTTTCCAAAGACAGCGCCGCCTTCGCCCAGACTCGCCCCAATGTCGTTAAGGAAACCGCCCGCCGCCTCAGCCGCAGTGGAGCCGACATCCTCAAGCTCGAATTCCCCGTCGATGCCGCCTTCGATAACAACTACGACCACTGGCGTGTCGCCTGCGAAGCCGTCAGCGAAGCCAGCGCGGTGCCCTGGGTGCTGCTCAGCGCGGGGGTCGATTTCGACACCTTTGCCGAACAAACCCGCATCGCTTGTCAGGCCGGAGCCAGCGGCTTTTTGGCCGGGCGTGCCATCTGGAAAGAGGGCGTCTCCCGTGGCGCAGCCGACCGTGAGCAGTTCCTTGAAGAAGTCGCCGTCCCGCGTTTCCAGCGCCTCGTCCAGATTGCAGAAGACAACGCCCGCCCCTGGACGCACTGGTACTCACCCATGGATGCGCCCGAAGGCTGGCAGAAGACCTATGCGGTGGAATAACGAGTGGACGAGTTCCGCATTCCGAATATCTGACTCCGGAATCCACTCTCAACACGAATTCGAGCCTTGCTGATCTCTTAAGCCCCCTACGAAGTGGAGAGGGGGCTTGGGGGTGAGGATCACCAAAACCCCTCGATGGAGGCTAACCGCGCGATGAATGTATCCCTCGACACGCTCCGTCAGACTGCGCTCGCTGTCCTGACTCGCTTCGGCTATCCTGCCGATGAAGCTCAGACCATCCTCGAAGTGTTGATGTACGCCCAGCTTCGCGGCAATAATCAGGGCGTGGTCAAACTGATTGGCGCTGGCTTACCCCGTGATCCTCGCGCTGCCCCCATCCGAACCGTCCGCGATACCAAACTATCCGCCTTGCTCGATGGCGGCTGGAATATCGGTATGGTCGTCATGCGGGCCTCCTCCCAGCTTGCCATCGAAAAGTGCCGCCAGCACGGGATGAGTCTGGTCGGAACCCAGCGTATCGCCTCATCGACAGGCGCGATTGGGTACTATGCCCGCCAGATCGCCAATGCCGGATTCATCGGGTTGGTCTTTGCTGGATCAGGCGAGTATGTCGCCATGCACGGTTCTTATGAACCTCTCTTCGGCACGAATCCGCTTGCCATAGGCATTCCGACGGCCGCGCAGCCCCTTGTGCTGGACATGGCGACCTCGGCCATCGCCCGCTACGGAATCATCGAAGCCCAGACCGCTGGACGAACCCTCCCACCCGATGTCGCCTACGATGCCGCCGGCCAGCCCACAACCGATCCGTCTGTGGCGCTGGCCGGGGCAATCCGTACCTTTGGCGGTCACAAGGGCGCGGGATTGGCCCTCATGGTTGAAATGCTCACCCGACCGCTGGTCGCTGCCACCTATTCGGCGGATGGTCGCAAACTCGATTGGGGCAACCTCGTCATCGCTATCGATCCCGAACTGCTCGTCGATGCCCAATCGTTCAAACAGGAGGCCAGTGACCTGATCCAGCGCGTCAAAGCCACCCGCCGTCTGCCTGGTTTCGATGAGGTGCTGGTTCCCGGTGAGCGCGGCGACCGTCTGATGCAGGCCGCGCTCGAATCCGGTTCCATCGAAATCGACGATGCCCTCTGGCGGGCGCTTCTTCAGGCTGCCAAACCAGATTCAAAAGAGTGACAATAATGTCACCCTTTCCGCCCCATTTTGTGCTATCGTAGGGGGTAGGGCAGGGGCATGATGCATCATGCCCACCACAAACGGTGGCAAATGCACGGTCTTTTGTCCCTTCAGTGGACATGGTTTTTCGGCAGCCGGACACTTTAGGATACTGTTGGCGAATTAAACTGGCGTTCGCTTCGTCGAACAGAGCATTGACTTTTCATTGTTT
>JAEUQZ010000181.1 GCA_016788965.1 Anaerolineae bacterium
AACCCGGATGTGGTCATCCTGGATGTGCGCGAAGTGAAGGAATTGGATGATCTCGGCACCATCGAGGGCGCGATCAACGTGCCGCTCCGCACTCTGGGCGAGAACCTCAACGTGCTGCCTGATCTGGATGCTCCGATTGTGGTCGTCTGCAAGGGCGGCTTCCGCGCGACCATCGCCATGACCGCGCTGCAAATCCTGGGCTACACCGATGTCAAAGTCCTCAAGGGCGGTTTTGATGCCTGGGTCGGCGAAGAACTCCCCGTCGTGGAAGAACCTGCCGTCGCTGAAGTGAGCGAAATGCCCGCCGAAATCGACCCGGCGCTGGCCGAATATGTCGGCGCGTACATCGCCAACCTGCCGGAAGGCTGGGGCGCGGTCAAGCCGGCTGATCTCTTTGAAGAGATGTTCGAGACCATGCCCGACCTGCTCCTGGATGTCCGCAGCCAGAAGGAATGGGACGAAGGCTACATCGAAGGCGCGACGCACGTGTGGGTGGACGAGTTCTTCGCCCGCCTGGACGAAATGCCCACCGATCTGGACGCCAACATCGTCGTCTACTGCGCCTCCAGCTATCGCGGCGGCATCGTCGCCACCCAGCTTGGCCTGCTCGGTTACACCAACATCCGCAACATGGGCGGCGGCATCAATGCCTGGAAAGCCTCTGAACTCCCCGTGGTGACGGGCAGCTAACCCGGCAGCACCATAACTCAGAAACCCAGAGAGGCCGTTGGCCTCTCTGTTGGATTCTTTACCTGGTTGAGTAATCCATCTACTGGCATGTGGCGCTGCCGGCATCGGCGCTCAGCCCGCCGGCATTCACCACCACCCGGTGGCTCTGTCCGATGCCGCCGAACTCCACCCAGTACGTGCCCCCGCCATTGATCCCGTAATTGCAGTCGGTGTATCCATCGGCCACATAAATGCAGATGTTTCCGCTGGTTGAACTCATGTTGGACATGGATATATTGATCTCGGCAAGACATCCCCCACCGGCGCCGCTGCCAACTCCGCCCACGCTGGCGATGCCCGCGCTGAGCGAGGGTTGTGGCGGTGGGCCGTCTACAGGGGTATTGGTGGGCGAACCGCTTCCACCGCCCTGTGTGGGTATCACAGGCGGCGATCCAAGTGTGACCAGATTCACCGAAATCCACCCGGCGCCGATCTCGTACCAGTCCCCATATTTCCTGTTGACCTGAACCGGGGTCAGATTGTCCAGTGTGGTGATAATGCTGAACTCTCCCCCCGGCCCACTGCGTACATTCGCCCTGCTGCCGCCGGTATTCACATAACCAGCCAGGGGTGGATTGTAGACCTCTTGTGGGATGGACGTATTCGTTGGCGGCGGGACCGGCGTGTTCGTCGGCGGCGGGATCGGCGTGTTCGTCGGAGTACGGGTCAGCGTATTGGTGGGCGGTGGTGTGCGGCTCGGCGTCAGGCTGATCGTCGGAGCGAGAGTCGTCGGTGTGCGGGTAGGGGTTCGACTCGGTGTCAGTGTGTCGGTTGGGCGCGGCGTCGGCGTGCGCGTGGGCGTAATCGTCGCCGCAGCCGTCAGGGTTGTACTCAGCAACAGCGGGTTGACCGTGCTGGTGCGCGTGGCGGTCAGCGTCGCTGAAGGCATCAACGAAGGGGTGAAGGTCGCTGTGGGCACAGCCGGTACGGGCGATGGCCTGTCCTCTGGCGGTCGGGTTGGAGGCGCAGTCGGGAAGAGGGCCGCCTCCGCCGTCTGGGTGGCAGCTCGCTCGAATTCCTGTGTGGCAATCTGGACTTCACGCTCGGCTTCGACCTGTGCCTCGACGAAGCCGTTTACCCCTTCGACAATATCCGCCGTGCGTTCAGGATCGGGGTCAGTGACGCCGTAGACGCACTTGTAGCGCGGATCGATGTTCAGTTCGCTGATGGCATCTGCAAATTCGGCCGCGGCGCTGGCATCCTCATTGAAGAAGAAGGTGCAGACCGCCGCCGAGACCCCCCGGTCATTCAGGTCACGCAGCTTGTGCTTGAGTGCCAGGATCAGCGAACCGCCGCCGCAGTTGGATTCATCGCCAGCATACAACACCAGCAGCACTTTGACGTTGGCGGCACTGGCCGGGCCGGTCGTGAAGTCGTTGAGCGCGGCATCCAGGCCGGCGAGGTAGGCTTCGCTGCCGCGCATCGTATCGGGGATAGCGCCCAGCAGTGCTTCATCGGTGATGTTCGTACCCTCAACCGCCAGGGAGGTCTGGTTGCAATCCCCAGCCGCGCCGCCGCCGACCAATCGCAGACCTGTCCAGACTTCGTTCGCGTCTACCGAATGGGTATTGAGGAACTGCTCGATGATGTTGCGAGCGACTGCGGCCCGGCGCAGGCTGACCATGGAGCGATTCATGAACTTCGAGACATCCAGCAGGATTTCATAGGCCACGCGCACCTGGGGGGTCGGCAGCGGGGTCAGCGTGAAGGTGGATGTGGGCAGCGGGGTATCCGACGGGGTGAGGGTGGGCGTGAAACTGGCTGTCGGTGATGGGGTGAAGCTCGGTGTCCATGTCGGCGTAGCCGACGGAGTCAGCGAATCAGTGAGCGAGGGATTGAGCGTATGAGTCGGAGCAGGTGTGTCCGAAGGAGGGGCAGTGGCGGTGGGCGATGGGATGTTCGTGGCGGTGTGTGTGAACGTGGGGGTAGCCGATGGGGCGCTCACGATGACAGGCTGGATGGTAACGGTTGGAACCGCTGTACTCCTGTCGCCTGTGAACAGGATAAGGCCGAGAAAGGTCAAGATCGCTATGCCCGCCAGGGTAGCCAGAATAGCCAGGATAACTGGGGGATTTGATTTCAGGCGTCCGAGCCGGTTAAGGCGTTCATCAGCACTGAGCAAAGGCGGATTCCGAATAGCCGAGGGAAGCTTTTCAAATTCGGCTGTAGAGAGGGCGGGCAGCGATTCGGCCGTGATGACCGATCCCGGTCCTGACGGGCGAGGTTGTACGGATCGAGCCAATGTGCTGAAGAAAGCCTGATTTGGCAGCTTTCTTCCCTGAACTGATATGGGCTGCCGCTCAATAACCAGTTTCCCGTTCAGCGTATTCAGCCCGCCGTTCAGCGCCAGAGGGAATATGGGTTTGTTCTGCTGCTGGGCAATAAGAATTTCCCGTCGCACCCAATCCGAGCTGCCTGAATCAGGCGTCAGAAGCAGGATGAAGGCCCCGCAGTTTGTCAGGGCTGCCACGATGGCAGCCCACCAATCGGCCCCACCTTCGATTCCTCTGTCGATCCAGACGTTGAAACCACGTTTCAACAGTTCGTCTTGCAGCCTTTTTGCATACCTGGAGTCTTTCCGGCTGTAGCTGATAAAGACGTAAGACATTTTTCCAGAACCCATCTTGAGGGGGCGTGGGGCAGATCACGCGCCCGGCAGCGCGAAGGCGTCTTCTGGCGGGGTGCGATGCAGATCGGGAATGTCAGAAGATATGATTATTCTAACCAGCGGCGGGATTTTCCGCATCCAACAGGCTGATGCTGAAGGATACCTCACCCCTTGCGGGCGATCTCCCAGGCCAGATGGTTGATCTCCGGCAGGATCAGCTTCTCCATCGCCACTTGCACTGCGTTGGGGCTGCCCGGCATCGAGACGATCAGCGTCCCCCGGCAGACCCCCGCCGTCGCCCGGCTGAACATGGCGGCCGCGCCGACTTCGGCATAACTCAACATGCGGAAGAGTTCGCCGAAGCCCGGCAGCGTCTTCTCCAGGCGGCGGCTGACCACATCGTAGGTCGTATCGCGCGGGCTGATGCCTGTTCCGCCGTTGAACAGGATGATCTGCACGCCGGGCATCGCCGTCAGTTCGTCGATCACCGCCTCGACCTGATCCGGTTCGTCCTTGATGAGGCGGTAGGCCGCTACCTGATGCCCCAGTTCGCCCAATCGCGCTTCCAGGTAGCGCCGGTTCTGGTCGGTCTCCGGCGTGCGCGTATCACTGACGGTGACAATCGCAGCCGTCACCGGGCCGCGGCCGGCTTTTTCACGGTGTTCCTGCGCGCCGATCATCGTACCCCCAATCCTGCGTGGTATCCTCCACGCTCCCTTGACCTTCGTTTGACAACCGCTTAAAAGCCGCTTAAACTGGAAGCAGGTTGGCGAAAAGGAGAGCTGCGGCTCATGAGTGTATCCGGGCCAACATCGTTTCATCAGGACTTAATCACGCGCGGCTGTGGAGCTTCCAGGCCGCGCGTGTGCTTTTAGTATACCCTACTGTCGAGTTTGCTAAGGAGGAAACCCGCGCTATGGACTACGGGATGATCGGCAAGATCGAGAAAGCCCGCCGCTATGCTGAAGAACCGCGCCGCATCACTTTCCGCACCTTCCAGGTCGAATTCCGGGGTGACAACGACAGCTACACCATCGATTTCAACGAGAACGGTTGGCACTGCTCCTGCCCCGGCTTCAAGTCTCATCGCATCTGTCCGCACTGCATGACGCTGGAAAAGCTCCTCGAACCGATGCTCAAGCGGCCGCCGCTGCCCTATGGCCCCGGCCAGAACGTGGTCAGCGACATCGAGAAAGCCAGACGCTATTCCGACGAAAGGGATCGCATCCGCTTCGTTTCATTCGATGTGACTTTCCACGGTGAAAACAGCGATCACAACTTCGGCATCGCCAGCGAGAAGTGGCACTGCGACTGCGACTTCTTCCACAGCCGCAGCGTGTGCAGCCACACCATGGCGATGGAGCGGCTGCTGGCGGGCATGATGGGCGTGCCCATCTCCCACGCACACTGATCTGATCCGGTTGGACTATCCCGCAGGGCGCTCAATGTGATGAGCGCCCTGTTTTGTTCCTGTTTTACAGTGAATGCGGTCTACAGTCCCAACGGGATGGCCTGACCCAGCGCGGAGCGGCGGGCCGGACGCGCCGGGACGTAATCCGGGTTGTCCCAAACGATCTCGACGCCATAGCCCCGGCAGTCCCAATCCATCAGGTAGTTGGGGATGATGGCATGGGCGCGGAAGCCCATCTTAAGCTGCTTGGACAGGTTGGTATCGAAGCGCTGCCCGGCGACTACATCGGCCACGTACTCGTCTACGGGCACTTGGTCGGATACTTTGTGGTAGTCGATGATGGCGCTGCCGGCCACCATGCCGCGCAGATTCAAGCGGCGCAGCACCGACTTGCGGGCATCCATCAATCGACGGCCTACGCCGAAGCCGCGATAGTCAGGATGCACCGACGACTCGACGCCGTACATCCACGCCCCGTGGTGAACATGGGTGGACAGCCAGCCGTAGCCGATCAGCTCCCACCAGGGGCGCAGCACCGGGCGGCGCGGATTGAAGGCCAGGCGCATACTCACCGTCACGCCGACGACCGTATCGGTGCGCGTGTCCAGCGCGATGAACTGGCCTTCCGGGAAGACATGCAAATGCTGGCGGAAATGGGCGGCGTTGAGCGTCATCTGGCGCTCATCGCGCGGATCGACGCCGTAGACGACCGCCTGAAGCCGCTCCATCTGGCCGGCATACTCCGCCGACGCGGGCTGGATGGCGACGTGATCGCGTAAATGGGCAGGGTCTTCCGAGGTACTCATGAGTTTGATTCTTTCTGATTCCGCGTTTCCACTACAGGTTGAAATCGTTGTTCGGCGCGATCTGGCTCCCTGGCCTGTATTGAGAGCGCCAGGGAGCCAATCTGTTGTTCAGATGCCGTGGAGGAGCGGCGCTCGTCCCAGGGAACGCGGCAGCAAACCCGCGCGGCGCGGCGTCGGGATCACATGGATGCGACGCGCCGGGCGATAGTCGGGATTGACCCAGACGATCTCGGCGGCCCAGCCGCGCGAATTCACATCGATGGTGTAATTCGGAATCAGGCCGTAGAACTTGAAGCCCTTCCGAAGTTGTTTGCTCAGGTTGGAGTCAAACCGGAGTCCGGCGACCACTTCGCGCACGTACTGCTCGGCGCTGATCTGGTCGGCGACTTTGCCGTAATCCACGATCAGGCTGCCCGCGACCAAGCCGCGCAGATTCAAGGCGCGGATCAGGTTGTAACGCGCTTCGATCAGTTGTCCGCCGACGCCCTGGCTGCGGTAATCCGGGTGAACCACGGTGTCCACCCCGTACAGCCATTGGCCGCCCGGTTGATGTGTGGTCAGTCAGCCGTCTTTGGTGAGTTCCGCCCAGGAGACCGCTGAGTCTCTGGCAAAATCGAAGTCGCGGCGCATGTTGGTGGACGTGCCCACAACCTGACGGCTGTGGCTGTCCAGCGCCACGAACTGGCCTTCGGGGAAAACAGACAGGTGGCTGCGGAATTTCTCCGCGGTCAGGCTTTCGGCGTCCAGTTGATCTGGCCCATAACCATAAGCCTGTTGGTGGCATCGTTCCATCAGATCGACCATCTCTACAGAAGCAGGTCGCACCACGATAGGGGTCGCCCCGCTCTGTCTTGGCCGGTTACGAACGATGCTGGGGGTTAAGTTGGCGTCCATACGATTTCTCTTTCTTTTGATTGGACGAACTGCCTGGCGCGCTCAACGCGCGGCCAGGACTTCTTGCGCGGCGCGTTCGCCGCTGAGATAAGCGCCATGCACAGTAGCGACATGAGGCAGGGAGGCCGTGGCTTCCCCGGCCCAGAACAAGCGGTTGGCGACTGGCCGCGCCAGTTCCGCGCGGGCTGCGACCTGTCCGGGTGGGGTCACACTGTAGCCGCCCATCACATACGGATCGGCAGGCCAGTTGACCAGATGCATATCCACCGGGCGGAGGTCAGGGCGGCTGAACTCCGTCCTGAGCGTGTCCAGCGCCTTCATCAACGCGCCTTCTTCGCCCTGGGCGAGCAGTTCCCGCGCCCAGTCCCCGGTGCAGAAGGCCGTCCAGACGACCTCGCCGGTCCCATGACCGAAGGCGGGTGTCCACCACATCGGCGGATTGAGGGCGCTGTAGAGCGCCATCGTCTCCGGCGCGGCGAACGGCTCGGCAAAGCGATAGACCAGCTTGATCCCCGGCCCCATCTTGAGGCTGCGGATGGCCTGCTGCTTGCTCTCCGGCAGCGCCGGGGCGAACTCGATCACACCGGCCTGGAGCGCCCCCAGCGGCACGGTGATGACCACCGCCTCCGCCTCGAACGACGCCTGCTCGGTGATGATCCGCGCCCCGTCCGGCGACCACTCGATCCGCGTCACGGGCGTGTTCAGGCGGATGTCCAGCCCGCGCGCCAGATGGGTATAGACCGAGTCGTAGCCATCCAGGATGCGGTAATCGCCCTGGCCGCCGGTCGTATCGCGCATTTCGGCCAGCGCCGCTTCCGCGCTGATGAAGGGCAGCGCCTCGCCGGTCGCGTTGCCATACGACCGCCGGGTGTACTGAAGCTGGGCTTCGCTGAAGCCCAACCGCGTCAGATAGCGGCCGAGGTCTTCATCGGGCAGCGGGGGCACATCCGGCAGCGCCCAGGAACGGGTGATGTCGAAGTCCGGGTAGAGGCGTCGCGCCTCGGCCATCGTTCGCAGCGACCCATCCGCGAGGCGGACGAGCGATTCTTCTTGTTTGCGCCAGTGCTGTGTGCGGAGTCCGAGTTCTCGGACGAGCAGTCACGTGGGGACGAGATCGCCGTGGATGAACTCCGCGCCGAACTCGACGGGGAAACCTGCGAAGCGGCGCTCCGTATGGACACGCCCGCCGATTCGATCACGCGCTTCCAGAACGACGACCTGCTCCCCGGCATTGTACACATCACGGGCGGCGGTCAGTCCGGCGAAACCAGCGCCGATCACTACGGTAGTCATGAAACACCTACGCTCAAATCACTGAAATGCAGGGCACTTCCCAGTCACTATAGCACGACTTTGAATCGGCGTCTAGTCGGTCAAAGGATTGATTTTGGGGCAGACGTACTCTATTGCACAGATACAGCCCTCAAGACGAAAGAAGTTAATAGCTTATAGTTTATGGTTGATAGAAAAATGCGATGATAGATGAGAAAAGTGATAAGAATGAGAATGCGAGAATCGTGAGAATTGTCGCTAATGTCGTCAGTGTCGTCAGTGCCGGACGGACGAATTGGCACAAATGGAAGCAATGGCAAAATGGCAATCTTGTGCCAAAGTCCTTGCATGTAAGCAGCGTTCTGCCAGAAGTGCTGCAAATCGCGCGAAAAGTTGCAAATGCGCCGCCAGACACTATTGACGGTTCACTAAATAATCCGTCAGTCTGTAGGACGAGACAGCCTTGTCCCAAATTGTCGGATTAATTTACGAACGCTCAAAAGTGTCCGGCTGCCGAAAAGCCATGTCCACTGAAGGGACAGCAGAGACGAATCTCTGGCCGATCACGGTCTCCCCAGCTTGCCTGGACGGGCGTTTTGCTGCGGAAACTGCGGCACTTGCGGCAGTTGCGGAACGGCGATTCGTGGCAAATGCCTTGCATGCAAGGTGAGAGTTGCCGGAAATGCTGCAAATACCGCAAATGCAAAACGGCGAAATGTTGCAAAAGTTGCAGTTGCAACTGCGTGAGATTTGCAACAACGATGGGATGCGATAATCGCAGGCGATAGGTTGTGAAGGTGCGGCGGCGGGAATGCCGGACGCCCCCTAATCATGTTTGACAAGCAAGATCGGTCGTGGGCGGGCGGACATGCGGGCGAGGACGCCCTTAGTCCGCCCCTACGAACTACAATTCTCATTACCGAACATGCTCGTCAACATTCATGAGGGACTGCCTTCGGTCGCTACATGGCGTCCCTACCCGTCCATTGATACAGCGTAGCACAAAATGGGGCGGTTAGGGTGACATTTTGGTAACTCTTTTGAGGGGAAATCACCTCCGGCAAAGTGACAAAGCCTGCTGAAGCAGGCTAAGGGGCAGGGATTAAGGGTTAGGGGAACGGACAGGCGAATTGGTGAGGCGTCGCCGAAGAATGAAATCCCCCTGGCTAGAGGAAGACCACCCCCTCGAGGGGTTCAGAGGCAGGGGTTAGGGATTGGGGATTAGGGAAAGGCAGGGCGGCCTGACGGTGGGTCATGATTAGGGGGTGGGTTGGGCATGATGCATCATGCCCCTACGAAGCCGAATGTGCTGGGTGGGGATGCGGCGGACGGCCAGAAGGCCGTCCCTACGAAGACGTGTTTGAGGGAAGCGAGCGTCTCTTTTCAGAGGCGATTGTGGGTTATGGGCAGGCGAACTGTCTTCAGCCTCGCCGCCCGCCTCAAGCTGTGCTATCGTTGGGCGGTCGCTGTTTGAAGGATAGTGTGTGAATGCAGGTGGATAACCAACCGCCGCTGCCCGTCGCTCAACCGCCCGATTCGCCCCCGGCCTCGTTCCTGACCCGGTTCCGCTTCACCCGTTTTGACCGCATCGTCGGCGTGATTCTGCTGCTGCTGGCCGGGTTGATCGGCGCGACGCTGCTGGTCGGTGACCGGGTGGGGGTGACGCTCAAACGAGTCAGCCCGTTGGGGACGGCTCGCAGCACGAGCGCGGTGCTGATCGAATTCAGCGAGGCCATGAACCGCGAGAGCGCCGCCGCCCGGCTGCGCCTCTTCGAGGTCGCGCCCGATCAGACGACTACCACCGCGCCGCCCAATGCGCTGGCGGAAGTGACCGGGACGATCACCTGGAAGGGGGCCACCCTCCGCTTCCAGCCCGATCAAGTACTCCGCCCCGGCAGCAGCTATCAGGTCATCCTGGAATCCGGCGCAGCCAGCGAGATCGGCCGTCTGGTGCTGGACGAGTACCGCTACAGCTTCACGGTCAGACGACCGCGGGTAGCTTACCTCGCCCCGTCCAGCCGACCACCCTTCAACATCTGGATCGCCGACCCGGTTGATCCTTCGACTGCCCGCCAGATCACCTTTAGCCCGTCGGGGATATACGACTACAATGTCAGCCCGGACGGCAGTCAGATCGCCTTCTCGGAGCGCAACAGCAACACCGGGACGATGGACATCAAGCTGCTCGACCTGGAAACAGGCGGCATCCAGCAGATCACCGACTGCTCGGATGCGGAATGCGCCCGTCCCGTCTGGCGGCCGGATGGACAGTGGATCGCTTACGAGCGAATCGACCTCAACAGTGATCTGGGCGGGCAGGTTGGCATCAGCCCGACACGCATCTGGATC
>JAEUQZ010000182.1:0-239 GCA_016788965.1 Anaerolineae bacterium
CAACCAGACCATTTCGACGCAAATCAGGATACGCCTGAGACAGACCCGATCAGGGTGCGTGGCGCGCGGCACGTCGATACCTGCCCGGACTGGTGTTCATTTGACGACGAAACGCCTTACTGAAGGTCAAGTCCGACCGGTAGCCGACACGATTGGCGATCTCGCTGAGTGTCAGACTTGAATTCTTGAGTAAATCCGCGGCGACCTGCATTCGCCAGCGTGTCACATATTGAAAGGGC
>JAEUQZ010000182.1:249-9977 GCA_016788965.1 Anaerolineae bacterium
GGCGTTTCACCGATAATCTCGGCGAACCGAGCTGCAAATGCTGAACGCGACATGTAAGCCTCGCCCGCGAGACTTTCAACCGTCCAATCCTGGTCGGGTGCAGCATGGATTTGGCTTACCGCTGCCGAGAGATGGGGGTCATTCAGGGCACGCAGCCAACCGATTGTCTGATTATCTGGCGAGGCCAGCCACGCTCGGACAACTTTCACAAACAGCACATCGGCCAGACGGGTTAAGATGGTTTCGCGTCCCGGATGAACTGCACGGGCTTCTTCAATCAGGGCGTCGATGCTCGGTTTGATGCCGTAGCGGGTGACAGATTGGGCATCGAAAGTGAGGATTGGCGGCAGCAGCCGTAGTAGATCACCACCGTTGTCCCGATCCACCGCAAAAGTACCGCAAACCAATGTAGTTCGTGGGCCATTGTCCCCCCAACGCATCAACATGCACTCAGCATCTGTTTCCTGCTCCAAATGAATGTCGGCACAGAGTGCAGCCCCTGGTCGGTCAGCAATCATGTGATTGTACCCACCAGGCAGCACGAGGAGGTCGCCGGCTGAGAGACAAATCGGCGTCGCGCTGCCTTCGACCTCTGCCAGACACGTACCTTCCGCTACGATGTGAAAAACAGAGCATGAAGTGGCACTGAACCTCAGTGCCCAGTTGGATTTGTTGATCTCAGATTGGCAGTAGATACAACTGTGCAAACGGACTGTATTCAGCACATCGGTCAATACATCGCGCATACAGCCTCTTCTGTGGACGAAAAGACAGGAAAATCGGACTTTCGGTGATAGAAATGCCACTAGCTCCTGATTATACTGGCGTTTGAAGAGCATAGGAGAGACAAGCGCAATGATCTTTCTACTCGTATTGACCGTGCTGTGCTTTTATTGCACAGGTTCCTCGTGGATGCTTCAGTTCGTCTGTTATCCCACCTATACTTTCGTTGGCGACAAGGAATTCGTTCCATTTCATGTGAGTTTTGGCCGTCGTTTGATTGCTGCGGCCGTCGTGCCGATGGTATTGACCTGCCTCGGAACATTCGCGCTGCTCTTCTTGCGCCCGGCTGCTGCCCCGATGTGGACGGCGATTGTCGCTGCGGTGTGCGGAGCAGTGATCCTGCTCACGACAGTTGTGCTTGAAGTGCCCAAACATCTGAAACTGGACAAAGAGGGCAAGTCCGACGCGGTGCTTCAGGCGCTGGTGCGCGATAACATCCCCCGTACCCTGGCCTGGACAGTGGCGAGCTTGGTGTTAGCCTATGCGCTTTGGGTAAGTCTTCCTGCATGACGTCTGCCGCGAATCCGAAAATCGGGTTTCTGCACGCTGTGAATTGAAAGTTCGCGATTTGCGAAGCGGGGAAGAGTCTGCCAGCCTCACCGCCCGGCCAGCGCCTCCAGGAGCCAGCGGTGTTCGCTGAGGATCGCCGCGATCAGCGCCATATCCCGCTCGGCATCGGCCTCCAGCGCCGAGTCACCCGCTTCAGTCGGCAGCCACGCCGCGAAATCCTCCGGCGTGACCCCACCCTCCGCCAGCCCGACGATCCGTTCCAGTGCCTCGTCCGCCTTCCAATTGACCCGCCGCCCGTTCACCGCCAGCATGAAGGCCGCCGCCACCGTTCCCGTCCGCTTGTTCCCATCCGCGAACGCATGGTTCCGCGCTATCGAATGCAGCAGCGCCGTGGCCTTGTCTTCCAACGTGGGGTAGGCGTCCTCGCCGAAGACGCTCTGCATCGGCCTCGCTGCCGCCGCTTCCAGCAAACCCATATCCCGCACCGCCCGCTTGCCCTCCACAATCGTGTGGATCGGCGTCCGCGGCAAAAACTGCGCGTTGATATACACCAGTTCATCGACCGTCAAATACCGTACCATCATGCCTGCTTCCGCGCCTGTATGAACCCCATCCTCGTATTTCTTTGCGTTCTTTGCGTCTTTGCGGTTAGGATTCTTCCCCAACCTCTCCGAATGATCTTGGCGTCTTGGCGGTTCAATTCTCTTTCGACTCGCTGTGCGCTTCCAGCCACGCGGCGATGGCCGGGACATCATGCCGGTTCTGCGCCACTTCCAGCACGAACTGGTAGATCGTCCGCGCATCCCAGGTTGGATGCCGGCCGTTCTTCTCCAGGAAGACCGTCGTCACCCGCGTGGCGATCCGCTTGTTGCCGTCCCAGACCAGATGGTGCGCCGCCATCGAATGCAGCAGCGCCGCCGCCTTGTCCATCAGCGTCGGATAGGCATCCGTCCCGAAGGCTCGCAGCGCCGGCCGCGCCGCCGCCGACCGCAGCAGATGCCGGTCGCGCACTTCCGGGCGATGCCCCAGCGCCTCTTCCGCCGCGCTGTAAATCTCACTGGGGGTCAGATACCGTGTGGGGTCTTCGGGCATAATCCACCTGTTCGCTCATCGAGCCGCCTGTTCTATCAGAAGGCCCTGGTTTTTGCCAGTGGCCTCGTGTTAAGACCAATTAAACGCGCGGTCTTATTGCCATATCCAATTTGGTCTACCTACAATGACGCTGGACATCGCGCAGCCTGTTTCCGCGTTCCGATGAGCATCCTATTCAAAGCTTCACTCCGGCGCTTCCCGCCGCGAGTCACCGCGTAAAATCGTATGAGTCTCGATCAGATGACCACAATTGCCCAGACCCATTCGCCCGGCCTCACGGCTGGCACGCTGTCTGCCCTCAGTTCCTACAACTTCCGCCTCTATTTCGCTGGGCAGTTGATCTCGCTCTCTGGCTCCTGGATGCAGACCGTCGCCCAGGGCTGGTTGGTCTTTCACCTGACTAAGCAGGAACTCTGGTTAGGGGTGGTTGCGCTGGCCGCCGGCGTGCCCAGCCTGCTGCTATCGCCCTTCGCCGGCGTGGTCGTGGATCGCGTCTCGCGCCGCAACCTGCTCATGTTCTCCCAGGTCGCTCAGATGCTCCTGGCCTTCATCCTCTCGGCGCTCAGCTTTACCAACACCGTCCAGGTCTGGCACATCGTCGTCCTGGCCTTTTTCCTCGGCGTGGTCAATGCCGTCGATGCCCCCTCGCGTCAGGCGTTCGTCGTCGATCTCGTCGGCCACGAAAAGCTCACCTCTGGCATCCAGCTCAACTCGATCATGTTCAACCTGTCGCGTGTGATCGGCCCGGCGATTGCCGGTCTGGTGCTGACTCAGGTCGGCCCGTCCTGGTGCTTTTTCCTGAATGGTCTGAGCTTCGTCCCGGTCTTCTTTATGCTCTGGGTTATGGATGTCCGTTCAGTGAGCCGCATCAGCGGGGATTTTGCCCCGCTCAAGAGCCTCAAGGAAGGGGTGCGCTTCACCGCTCGCCACCAGACCATCGCGCCGCTGCTCGTGCTGGCGATCACAGCCAGCTTCTTCACCGCCAACATCACCACGCTGCTGCCCGCCTTCGCCGACCGCGTCCTCAATTCACCCAAAGAAGGCTATGCCGCCATGAGTACCGCCATCGGGCTTGGCGCGGTCTTCGCGGCGCTGTCGATGGCCGTGCTGGGCCGCCGCTATGGGCGCGGCCACGTTGTGACGGCGGCCGTCGGGCTGGTGCTGCTTGCCTCGGTCATCATGTCGCAGATGACCCAGATTCCGCCGGCGGTCATCTTCGCCGCCATCTACGGCTTCGGCATTATCCTTCAGTTTGTCACCGTCAATACCATGATCCAGAGCGAAGTCCCCGACCAGTATCGCGGCCGCGTGATGAGCCTCTACACACTGACCTTCTTTGGCATCGCGCCCTTCGGCTCGTTGGGCATGGGCTTCCTAGCGGAACACATCGGCACATCCACCACCATCGCCCTCTCGGCCACCATCGGCGGCATCATCAGCCTGCTCATTCTGTTCCGTTCCGCCCACATCCGCCGCTTGGCTTGAGCCTCCCTCTCCGTATTCCTCTGTGTCCTCTGTGTCTCTGTGGTTCAATTCGTATTGGTCTTATTACCCCGGCGTGACCGTCGGTGCGGGAGTCACCTCCGGCACGCGGAACCGCACCGTATCCAGGATCGCCTGGAGGTCGCCGCTGCCCGTGTCCATCGCCGTGATCGGGTCGCTGTAGGCATAGAACACGAAGTTCAGCCCCTTTTCCTCGACGCCCACGAACCAACCGCGTGTATCCGGCAGTTCCGGGCAGCCCACCGCCGCCCACTGCGTCCCTACGCCGGAGAGCAGCCCGACGCGGTAAGTGCGCTTCAGATCCGTCCCCACATTACAGCCCTGTTCCACCACCGCCAGCCGCAGCAAACGCAGCCCATCCGACCACAGATCGACCGCCACGGGCGTTCCGCTTTCCGGCAGCGGATCGACGATGTTTGGGAAGCCCCAGTACAGCACGATGAGGCCTGTCCCGCCGTTGATCGGCCCGCTGTACACCGCCACCGGGATCGCCAGAATCGCCTGGCTGACATCCTGAAGCACTTGCGCGTCATAGCCCACCACCTGCCAGCCCTCTGGCAGCGTGATATCCAGCGGCGGCTCGACCGCGTTGCCCGTCAGCGGCGGCAGCGTGATGACCAGCGGCGTCTCCGTGATCGTCGGCGTGACGGCCGGGGTTGGGTTGGCGGCCGCCTGAGTCGGAGCCAGTGCCGTCAGCGTCGCCTCGACCGCTGCCTGAATATCCGACTCCGTCGCCGTCAATGAGGGAACCAGCGTCGGCAGTGCTGTCGCCGTCGGAACCGCTGCCTGACCACACCCCGCCAGCGCCATCAGGCCGCACAGTCCAACTGCCAGCACACCCCACCACATCCTGTTCAGCCTTCGCATAAGTGTTTCCCGATTTAACCTGCTTCTTGTCAACTGTCTTGTCCTGCTCGATACAGTGAATTGTACAGTTTGAGATCAAGACAAGCATGTGTTGGGCTACGCATCATCAATTGCCCCAAGCAATGTGATGTATGTCACCTATGCTGAGGAACACTGGGGCCGGAGAGACGAATCGGTTGCCGCTCATGATGTCTTCGATGTTGATGACATACAATGTTGTGACCATGATCCCATTAGTGCGTTGTGCATAGACAATGTACTGACTGTCCGGCGACCAGGAAAAATCCCAAATATAGGCTTCGGCGTTGGTGATTTGAGTGATATTCGTCCCATCATTATTCATGACATACAATTCGTCGGGATTGCCTGAGACCCTCAGCGTATAGGCGATTCGTGATCCATCTGGTGACCACACCAGACGACCCTCCAGGCTTTTGTCATCAACATCCAGGACCAGTTGCCGATTGCTGCCATCCAGATTGGTTGATATGTAACTATCTTGTGACGGATCGAAAAAACGAATCCCAGAACCATCAGGCAGCCAACTCACGTCATACTCCACTACCTTTGGCGTGTTGGTGATCCTGAACCATGCGGAGCCATCTACATTGATTACAAACAGGTCGTTGATACTTGTGCTTCCTTGAGGACTATCGTCAATCACCATTCCTATCGCTAATTTTGATCCATCAGGCGACCAGGCAGATTCACCGATACCAATGTCTGCCGTCGCTGTACTGATCGCACTCCCAAGCAGACCCGCAGAGACATCGGGTCGGGTATTACGGATAATATCGATCAGATTCTCTTTTCGAGAACCATCTGTATTCGCTACGAATAGAGCCGTCTCTGGCGTCCAAACATTATCGATTACGTTCCATAGGGTTGCGCTATACGCGATACATGTTCCATCAGGTGAGAAAGCGATATCACGGACACAGCAATCATCAACCCAACCTGAATCATGTTGGATCGTTGACACCATGCAAGAATCATTTGCATTGAATACCGTGATGACATGGTTTTGGACGAAAGCGATCTTGCCGCCACCATAATCATCGTTGATAGCCAGGCAGCGCCCTACTTGGAACAATGTCGCGGCAATTCGAGTTAAGCCTAGAATGAGGGCTAACACAACCAGTGCGGCTGCCACTATTCTGATCGCTCTAGGGGAGAGTTTCCGACGCGCTGACTCTGGGTGCTTTGATGGTTCCACAACAGTAGATTGCTGATCTGAGACCCCAGGTTCTTGTGCCCGGCCATTGTCCAGAATGACTGTATTCTGACTAACCTTTGTCTTCTCGTTCTCCATTTTCCGCAGTGCGTGCGCCAGATCACCAGTGAAGTCACCAATACTCGAATAGCGATCACCCGCGTCTTTGGCGAGGGCACGTAGCAGGACGGCCTCAACTGTTGCGGAAATATCGGGACGATGAGTTCGAATGGGTGTGGCGGGTGTATAGATGTGGTTGTGCATCAACTGGAGGGCGGTATCACCGTTGATAGGGAAACGTTGGGCAAGAATCTGATAGGCCATCACTGCCAGCGCATACTGGTCGCTTTGTGGCCCAACATTTCGACCACTCCACTGTTCTGGAGCCATATAATAAGGCGTGCCCAGGACAAGGCTTGTGCTGTTTGTGTAAGTATTCACATCCACGAACTTGGCAATCCCGAAGTCAACCAGAAAAGGTGTTCCTGCCTCGCCCTGGGCATCAAACATCACATTGGAAGGCTTGATATCCAGGTGAATGACGCCTCGCTGATGAGCGTAAGCCAACGCCTCGGCTAGATTCTCGAAGACCTTTGCGGTCTGAGCATAGCTGAGGCCATTCTTTCGACTGTCGAGGGTTCCAGCTTTCAACAGTCGCATGGCAATATAGCTGATCCTCTGCCCATGAATCTCCTGCGTACCATAGGCATAAACGGGGACAATGTGCTTGTGTTCTAACTGAGCAGCTCGCTTGGCTTCTTGTTCGAAGCGTGCCAGACTGTCTTCCTGCGTCAATAGAGAGGGCAGCAGTACTTTCAGGGCCACTTCGCGCTCCAGGCTGCTGTCCCAAGCGCGATACACCGAACCCATTCCGCCTTCACCCAACAACCCACGTACTTTGTAGACACCGATGTCGAGTCCTGTCAGGTTCATGTTTGCGTCCCTTGAGATTTCGATCTCTCAGATTATATTGACACTGCCATTACGTGCAATCAAGGAATGTGGCTTCCCGGCCTGTCCCGCCCCCGCCCTCTGCTATAATCTCCGCCAGTCACCGAACGCGATGAGAGGCGGTCATGTTCCCGTCCCTGCGAAGGCTTCATTGGCTCTGGCTCGTGCCCGTGCTGCTCACGCTCACGGCCCTCGCGTCCAGCCGCCTCAACGCCGATCCTCTCTGGTACGACGAGTGGTACTCGCTCTACTACGCCGGAGCCGCCCCGCTCTACGGCCCCATCACCCCCGCCGAGGTCATCGCCCGCATCGACCCCCAGGTTGAATTCAACCCGCCCGGCTACTACCTGCTGCTCCACCTGTGGACGGGACTGGCTGGCGGTTCTGCTTTCAGCGGGCGGGCGCTCTCGCTCCTGCTGGGCATCCTCACCGCCGCGCTGGTTTACCGCCTCGGCCGCGACCTCGACGGCCGCCAGGCGGGGTGGGGCGCAGTGCTGACGCTGGGCGCATCGGCCTTCTTCATCAGTCAGCTTCACGAACTCCGCGCCTATACGCTCTTTCCTCTGTGGGTGACGCTCACCCTCTGGGCTTACTGGCGCTTGATCCAGCCGCCCGGCCGCCGCCCGGTTCTATTCGCCGCCGCCTATGCCCTCGGCCTGATCGCGCTGCTCTACACCCACTACATGGCGATCCCGCTGGTCGCCGCTCTCGCCGTCTATCACCTCATCTTCGCCCCCAGAGGCCGCCGCTGGTGGATCGTCCTGGGCGTATCCGCGCTGGCTGGCTTGGCCTTCCTGCCCTGGATGGCCGTCTCGCTTCAGGCCGCTGCCAGCGTCACCGGCGACGCCTCCCGTGATTTCTACGCCCAATCGGCCTCGTCGCTGATCGGCAACCTGCTCAACCAGTTCACCGGCGGCAGCCCCGCGCTCCTGCTGATCGTCGCCGTCTATGCCGGCCGCGGCCGCGCTGCCCGCCTCGTCTGGACGCTCATTCTGGTCGGATTGGCCGCCGTGCTGCTCCTCAACCAGCAGCTTCGTTTCATCGGCATTGCCCGCTACCTCGTCGGATTCTGGCCGCTGCTGGCTTTGCTGGCCGGATTGGGCCTCGCCGCCATGTCCCGCGCCCGGCTGCGCCCCATCGTGATCCTGGCCGTCTGGCTGCTCGGCGGCGCGGGCTTGATCCTCGGACGGACGCTGCCTCCCGATGGCGTCGATCCCGGCTGGAAGGTCTACCTCCCCTGGGACAAACTCGCCGCCGCGCTTGAGCCTTACGCCACCCCCGGCGATGCCCTCCTCGTGCTGCTCCCGGAACCGACCCCCTTCTGGTTCCACGCGCCCCTCGCAGCCCATTATCTCGCGGCGTTGAATCCTCGCGTCGAGCCTACCCCCGATTGGCTCCCCGCCGCCCTCTTTGACGACCGCATGACTCCCGCAGTGGAGAGAGGGGCGGGCAGTGAGGATGCTCCCCTCAACGTCCACCTGCTCGAATCCCTCTATGGAACCACTCCCGACCAGTTCCACGCCCAGGCATCGGCGCTCCTGAGCGAATCGTCCCGCGTCTGGACGGCCTACTACCCCGATCAACTGCCGTCGCCCTTCCTGCGACCCGCCCTGGATCGATCCGCCGCCGAGCAGGGCTTCACCACCTGCGGCTCGATCCTGGCCGAGCCAGCCCTGCGCCTCGATCTACACGTGAAGCTGCCCCTTCCGCCCGAAGCGAATCGATTTGGTGATGGGATAACGCTGGATGTCTTGACCCCTCTGCCCGCCACAGCCGAGGATACGCTGCCGCTCATCATCGGCTCGTGGCTGGACGAAACCGTCCCGCCGGAAACCTATTCGGTGGGCGTCCATCTCCTGGATTCAAACGGCAGCCTCGCCGCCCAGTCCGACTTCGCCCTGCCGGATGCGCCCCAGGGCTGCCATCCCGTCAGCCTGCCGCTTGCATCAGTTCCGCCGGGGACTTACAGTCTGGCGCTCGTCGTCTACAACTGGCAGACCGGCAGCCGCCTCCCGACCGCCGATGGCACGGATTCCCACCTTATCGGCACGGTCGAAGTCCTGAATTAACCGCGCAGCCAGCTCAAATCGCGCCCGATGAGCAGTTCATACATGTTGGAATGATGCGTGTTCTTCATCGCCACGGTCTCAACGTCGAACCCGTGTTGCGCGGCCAGGGCGCGGATGGTGTCATTATCGTCGTAGGTCATCAGGAAATCAGCCCGCGCTGCCTCGGCCAGATCGAACAAGGCCTCATGATCGAGAGCAGTGTGGTTGTACAGCCGCCGTCCGGCTTGCTTGCCACCTGCGGTATAAGGCGGGTCGATGAAGAACACCGTTGATCTCGCGTCCAGATGCGCCTGCATCACCCGCAGCCCGTCACCTTGAATGAAGCGGAGCCGGTCGCGGATGGCATCGATATCGCGGATGCGTTTGCAGAGGGTTTCAGGATACCAGCGTGAGGTCAACCCTTTACCGGACTCGCCCGTCTTGACACGGCCAGCCCCCGGCGCGAGGATTCCACCCCGGTTCACGCGGTTACGCACAATCGTCTGAAATGCCATCGCTGGCGTATCGTCGCAGGTCTGTCCCAGAATACGATCTACATTGTCAGCACTCATCTCAAAACTGCGGATTTGCTTGCAGAGCCATTCCCCATTCCCATCCCCAATAAGCGTCTGCCAGACCGCTCCTACCTGTTCATCTAGTTCGACCAGCGTAACTTTTCCCGCCAATCGCTCGAATGCGACCGTGAGTCCAATGATCGCTCCCCCGGCAAAGGGTTCAGTCAGGTGTTGAGGGGGCTGATC
>JAEUQZ010000183.1 GCA_016788965.1 Anaerolineae bacterium
ATATTTCTTGCCTCGCTGAAAGAAAAGTATGAATGACCACGGCTGCCAGTCGGCAGGTGCGTTGGTCGATATCGTGAGTGGGATTCACTTCGGTGATTTCCAATAGGCGCGAACGGGTCGCTCTGCCCGCGACAGCCGCGATTTCACAGAGTTCCTCACCCGACATGCCCACTGGATTGGGGGCGCTGACGCCCGGCGCATCGGCTGCCCGCACCACATCCATATCCAGTCCCCAGAAGATCGCTGAGGCCGGATGTGGATTCAGGATCGCCTCGAACGGCTGTCGAATGTTGCCGCTTGCCCGCAGCGTCTTCAGCGGGATGATATGAGCGCCTTTGTCCTGCAAGTACCGCCCGTAGATGGGTGAGTTGGCGAACGGCTGGCTGCCGACTTCGTAGAAGTCGTCCGGTTCCACCGAGCCGCTCTCCAGCAGTTGACGGTACGGTGTCCCGCTGTTGCAGACTGCATCTGCCCGGACATCGTAGTGGGCATCGACATTGAACGCCAGCACCCGGCCCACGGCTTGCGCCAGACCGCTGCAATCCGGGTATGAACAGTCATTGCCGCCGCCCAGCACGATCAGCATCTTGCCGTCGGCAATCACCCGCGCCACGATCTCCTGTTGGAGGCGGTGAGTCTCTTCCAGTGTGGCCTGAATGAGCGTATTGCCGAGATCGAACAGCCGTAACGTCTCCACCCCATTGACCGTGAGCTTATAGAAACATCGGCGGATTTCCGTGGGGGCCAGTGCCGCCCCGATCCGTCCCCCATTGCGTCGAACCCCCTCGTCCTGCGGACAGCCCAGGATCACCACCTCGGCGTCCCCATAGGCCGTCGGGTCTGTCTGGACGATCTCGCCTAGACGGGCATCGTTCATGTCGTTTCGATGGTAGAGTAGGGCGGTATCAGGCCGTTGAGTCACCTGGAACAACTCATCGAGGCTCAACATCGTCTAGCCTCCTGCTGCTTCAGCGACCGCGCCGCTTTTCACCAACTCGCCGACGGCGTTCATGTATGGATACAGCAGTCGGTCTTCCTCGATGAAGGGAACCTGCTGCCGGATCAATTGGTATACAGGCTCGGTTCCCTTACCCAATCGCGCCTCCGCCCCGATCCGCTGCTTGCGGAAATCGATGCCTTGAGCCGCGGCCATCAACTCAATTGCCAGGATACATTCCACGTTTTCCAGAACCTGCCGCAGTTTCAGCCCTGCGGTCACGCCCATACTGACATGATCTTCGACATTCGCTGATGTGGGGATGGTATCGACGCTGGCGGGGTGCGCCAGCACTTTGTTTTCGGAGGCCAGCGCCGCCGCCGTGTACTGTAGAATCATGAATCCGCTGTTCAGCCCGCCCTGCTGAGTGAGAAACGCAGGCAGCGTCTGCGTATTGGAGGCTTCATCGGTCAGCCGCATGATGCGCCGTTCAGCAATATTGCCCATCTCCGCCGCCGCCAGCGCCAGATAATCCAGCGCGATTGCCAGCGGCTCGCCGTGAAAGTTGCCCCCCGACAGTACGCTGATCTGGTCGCCCTCAATGAAAATCAGCGGGTTGTCCGTCACCGCGTTGAGTTCGATCTCGAATGCCCATCGCGCGTAGGCAATCGCGTCCCGCGCCGCCCCATGCACCTGTGGAATGCACCGCAGCGTATAGGCATCCTGGATGTCGGTAGATGAAGGTTCGCGCGTGAATTCGCTCCCGTCCAGCAGCTTACGCAGGTACGCCGCGCAGTCGATCTGCCGAGGAAATGGCCGCAGCGCATGGATGCGGGCATCAAAGGCCAGTGCCGTCCCGTGCAGAGCCTCCAGGCTCAGGCAGCCCGCGATATCGGCAGTATGGCTGATGCGTTCGGCGCGAACGGTTTCCAGCACGCCTAACGCGCACATCACGGCCGTGCCGTTGGTGAGCGCCAGACCTTCCTTCGCCGCCAGCGTGATCGGCTCTAACCCGGCCCGTTGGAGAGCCTGGGCGCTCGCCATCTGCTGCCCCTGATAGAGGACTTCGCCCTCGCCGATGACCGGCAGGGCCATATGCGCCAGCGGAGCCAGGTCGCCGCTCGCGCCCAATGAACCCTTTTCCGGGATCACCGGATGCACGCCGAGATTGAGCATGTCCAGTAATCGCTGGAGTGTGCCCAACCGGATGCCGGAGTAGCCTCGGGCCAAAGTGTTGGCCCGGATGAGCATGATGGCGCGGGTCGTGGCGATATCATAGGGTACGCCCACGCCCACGGCATGACTCACGAGGATATTCCGTTGCAGCTTCTCCACATCAGCGCGGGAGATCAATCGATCCTTGAACGCCCCAAACCCTGTCGTGATGCCGTAGGCGATTTCCCCCCGTTCCAGGAGCGTCTGTACCGCTGCCGCGCTGCGCTCGACCCGTCTCTGTGCCTCCTGACTCAACTGGATCACGGGATCGCCCGGCTGGCCGAATGCCGCCGCGACGACCTGCTCCATCGTCAAATGCTCACCGTCCAGTATGATTGCTTCCACCCCAAAATCCTTTTTCGGTGCAGCTTTATTCTCAACAAGACCGCTTCTGCATTCTTTGCGATACCTCAGGCCTCCCCGGTAAGGGCCTCACGAAAATCCTGAACCACCCCGCGCTTGATGACCGTTTCCACCAGATTGTGACCCATCTGGTACATCAGATGCCGGTAATCCGGCGCATTCAGGATCAACAAATCAGCCTGCTTACCCATTTCGATGGAGCCGACCCGCTCGCCCATGCCCAGCGCGTAGGCCGCATTCAGTGTACAGGCATTCAGCGCTTCTGCAGGCAGGAGTTTCTGGTATCGGCACGCCAGCGCCATGACCAGCGGCATCGAGAAGCACGGCGCTGAACCCGGATTCAGGTCAGTCGCCAGCGCCACTGCCGCCCCTGCATCGATCATCCCTCGCGCGTTGGCATAGGGCGTACTCCCCAAATGGAAGTTCACCGCCGGCAGCACCACGCCGATAGTCTCCGATTCGGCCAGCCCTTGTATCTCGTGGGGTGGGGTCATATCCAGGTGATCGACCGAAACCGCCCCCAACTCGACGGCCAGAGTCACTCCCCCCAGGGCTTTGAACTCATCGGCGTGCAGTTTGGCGCCTAACCCCAGCGCCAGCCCAGCCTCCAGCACCCGCCGTGACTGTTCGCGGTCGAACACACCGTCTTCACAGAAGACATCGATGTAGAACGCCTTGCCTTGTTGGGCGAAGAGCGACTGTTTGTACCACTGTCTAGCTTTCGGCAGCATCTCGTCGATGACCAGATCGACATACTCGTCCGTGTGCCCTGCATACTCCGGCGGTATAGCGTGTGCCCCCAGGAACGTCGGCACGATCTCGAAACGAGCCGCCAGAATCTCTATGACCCGCAGCAGCTTGAGTTCGGTTTCGGTGTCCAGCCCGTAGCCCGTTTTGATTTCAAACGTGGTGGTTCCAAGCCGCAGCATCGTCTGGAGCCGCGCCTGAGCTTCCCTCACAAGCTGCTCTTCTGAGGCCTGGCGCGTAGCCCGCATCGTGCTGAGAATGCCGCCGCCCGCGGCCAGGATATCCATATACGCCGCCCCGCCGATGCGGAGTTCAAATTCGTTTACCCGGTCTCCACTGTAAACCGCGTGCGTATGGGCATCCACGAACCCTGGACACACCACCTTGTCTGTGGCATCGATCTGCTGCGCCGACGAATAGCTGCCGAGAATCTCATTGCTGCGCCCGACAGCCGCGATCCGCCCATTCTGGATGACAATTGCGCCGTCTTCGACCAGTCCAACGTTCATCAGCGCAGCGCCGCGTTTGGCCCCGCCTCCCGCGCATGTCACCACTTGCCGCGCATGATGGACGATCAGATCAGCGTTTTCCGGCATTTCCCATCCTGTTCACGGATGCTACCAATCCCTCAGAACGAATCTCCGCCGCTCACCTCAGCTTGGGTTCCGGCACCACCAGATCCTTGATATAGGGCGCAGCAAGCCGCAGCCCCAGCACGTTAGCGACCGGTGTCAGACCATCAACCAGACTCCAGCCCAACATGTACGCCAGATTGCCGGAGATGCCGAAGAAGTTCGGCTGTTCCCAAGTGCCGAGGATCTGATGCTCAGCCAGCTTGACAACGAAGCTGAAAATGAAGAAGAACACGAACTGTTCCCAGATCGGACGGTTGTATGAACCAGCATAAACGAAATTCAGGCACAAACCGATCCAGATGAAGGTGTGCATGAAATTGTTCAGCCAGGGCAGGAAACTCATCACCCCCAGCCGGTATAACACGTAATTGGCGATGAAAATGGAGATCGCATAGACGAAGTACAGGATGATGAACGTCTTGCGGAATGCCGGGGCTACGGTAGGGTTGCCATAGCGCATCACAACGAACAATGATCCATAGACCAGCAGCACCAGCAGATAACTCCCTAATGTGTTGCCTGCCCCTAGCACATCGTTCATGATATCCCTCCTGAGATAGGATGCACCAATTATTGCATCACACCTGAGGCATAACGTGCCATCGTCATCACCGTTAACTGTGGGTTGACGGTAGTCGCGCTGGGAAACACACTGGCGTCACAGACATACAGGTTGTCATAGCCATAGACCTTGAACTGTGGGTCAACCACCCCGCCCTTCACACCCTCCGTCCCCCGCACTTTACTGATGCGGTTGCCGCCCTGTGGATGTCCAGTGCCGAGCAGGATGTCTCGTTCATCTTTCACCAGTCGGCGAAGATCCTGCTCGAAGGCCTCGACCTGTTCGGCAGAATAAACGCCGCGCCCGCCATCATAACTCCGGTAGTGGCGCGTTGACGCATACACCGTTTTCGCACCGCCTCGGAACATGATCTTACCCAGCAGCACCAGCGCGTCCACCAACGTATTGAGATCTCGCTCAGAAGGCGTATAGACAATATCGGGCACACCCGGCAAAAACAGCGCGCTCGAAAGCGAAGCATTGCTTTCCGTGCCCACCAGTACGCCGACAGCCGCCATGCGGCTGTAATTTCGCATGTTCTGGAAGTGCGTATCCAGCCAACCAGGCATCGCCAGCGCTTGTGCGACGGGCGGGTTGTACCATGTTTCGTACACGAAACCCGATTGGCCCTCCGGACGCAGGTAGTGCGCGATCTGCAAACCGGCAAAACTCTTGAGTTCGTCGTCCCATAGCCCATGCAGCGGGCTGCCCATATTGAAACTCAGGTACTTACCCACCGGAAGCTGTCCAGCGCCAATTCCGCTT
Source organism: Anaerolineae bacterium (assembly GCA_016788965.1). Lineage (GTDB taxonomy): Bacteria > Chloroflexota > Anaerolineae > Aggregatilineales > Phototrophicaceae > CFX2. The sequence goes on from JAEUQZ010000183.1 coordinate 5,225, forward strand.
CGCATCATGAGCCAGCTCGAAGCAATTGTCCCTGCGCTCAGAATAACCGTCTTGGGATTCTCGATCACCAGTTGGCGACCATCGCGCAGTTGGGCAACAACTTCGGTCACTTTGCCCCCGTGCCCGTTGAGCCGCGTCACTTCAGCTTCGGATACTATCCGAAACTTGTCGGGATGTTCCTGTTGGATTCGAGGCAGTACGTCATCGAGCATCGAAAGTTTTCGTCCGTATTTGCAGCCGATGTTGCAGTAGCCGCAACCGAGGCAGTCGGTAATATTCGCCTGGATCACATCGAACTCAAGTTTCTTGGCCGCTTCTTGAGCGCGGTAATTGCTCACGGCCTGCGTGATGACACGGTCGCCGGGATTGATAACATCTTCCCAGGGGCGCGAATGCGAGGAGTCCTTGATCGATTTGACTTGCAGTCGTTCGCGAACCGCCTGCTGCGCCTGTCGGTATGCTTCGATGTCGATGCCGGCATTATTCCCCTGTGGGTCATTCCAGTGTTCCAGCACTTCCTGCGGTGTGTCAAAACAGACTGCGTTGTTAACAACCGTTGTGCCGCCGACACAGCTCCCTTGCAGCACGGTGAAACGCAGTGACTGCGAAATTTGGAGCGCGCCATCGCTGTACAGGCGGCTGATCATGTCTACCTCATCCTCACTGAACTGGTCAGGATGGACATACGGCCCTTTCTCCAGGATGAGCACATCACGGCCCTGAGCGGCCAGTTGCTCGGCGAGTGTCGCCCCGGCAGCCCCTGAACCGATGATCACGACATCAGCCGTCAGCTTATCAATCCCCCGCTGGCGTAGCACCTGAGGAGTCATCACATCGAGCGGTGGATAACGTCGGATCGGTTTGGCTCTTTGGCCTTCAGGACGTGTCGAGAATCGCGTGTAGCCGATTTGCTGCTGAACAGTGGGGTGGCTGTAGTAACCAATCTACGTCAGCTGCATGTTGAAACGCATCATGCCTTCGAGGATGTCGATCAGCCGTACAAGCCGGACAGCCTGGAGTACAGCATAGATGCCGCGCTTGTTCACCACATCCTGCTTGAAATGCTTGTCGATGAAGCGCCGCCGGTTCTCCGGACTCAGGTAATTGATGGGCGGCATCAGCGAAAGCAGCGGCATTGTAGCCAGCCCAACCACCGACAGCTTGGCAAGCCAAAGCCGCCTTGAAGGGAAAGAACTGAGGTAATCATCGGTACGCAAAACAATCTCTTCCGGCGCGACGCTTTCATCCATACCTTCGATCAGTGTTTCGGCGACCGCTTCCAGCGCTCTGAAGTGCAGCGGGGAGAAGAAAAAGGTATGGTCGAGGATCGAACGATCCACCTTCAGCTTTAACAGGATAAAGCTGACAATCGCGACTACATCGATCCCCAGCGCCCCAAGCATCATTGTGCGGCTGTCGGAACCCAGCGCCGGGTAATCCACGACACCAAAGCGGTTGATACCCAGATGCGTGATGATGACGATGATCAGCGAAAAACTGTTACCCACAATGAAGACGTTGATGAAATCGCCATGACGCCGCGTATCCCGCGCTGCCACCAGCAAACATAATCCCAGCACGCCGATCTTGACCGCTGACCCAGCGACCATCAGCGGTTGACGGAAGAACGCGACGAGTTCGGTCGGGCCGGTGTAGTACAGAACATAATGACCCAGTACCGCAACCAGCGACCCTACCCCTCCCGCGATGCAAACCGCTCGGCCAAACTTTTCCCAACTAGTCAGGGGCTTATCCGGCATCCAGGGGGTCCAGCGCGACTCGTGTGGCGGGCACTGGCGCAGCAGCCAATAAATGACACCGCCGAAGAAGGCCGAGAAGAGCGCCACGCCTAGCAGCGTGCCCGCCTGTCCGGCAGCTTTGGGGCTGGATAGCAGGATAAAGATGCCAATCACGCTCAGCGCATAACCGGCGATGAGCAGATAAATCATGTCCCGCCAGCGCCGCACATCGCTGGAGGCGAACCATGCCAGCACCGCCAGCAAGGACAAACTGGCTACAGCATTTGAGACGAATGGCGGTTCGATCCAGGTCGGGTTCGTGGCACCCTGATAAGCGCCGATCGCACCGAACAGGTACAACAGGGCATAAACCAACGCCGTCCATTTGAGGAACTGCACCAACCGAGTTTCTGCTGGGGTCAACTGATCCATAAGAAACCTCCGGGGCACGGCCATGCCGGGTTATGCGATTGAGCTGTGTGTGTCAGGATAGATTACATTTCCTTCTGGCGCAATTCGGTCACAAACTGCATCGCCTATTCCCAACTGATTGACCGCATGGATTTCAGATGGGATCAAGCATTCTTTATCGTCAAAATGGATCGCTGTTGAGGATGATCGAGTGGTGGCACTGACGCTGAAAGCAGATTACCACGTTGTACTTGGACATGAATCAGAAGAGCCAACCGTTTGGGCTGGCTCTTCAAGTTACACGCTCGGGGATGACGGGATTCGAACCCGCGATCTTTGCCTTGACAGGGCAATATGTTAGGCCGCTACACCACACCCCCTAACATGCCGAAACTATAGCAGCGCCGTCTCCTACTGTCAATATCGAGATTGCCTTGTTGGGTTCGTTTGGGGCCGCCTCTTCCCACCCATCTCATGTTCAAAAAGAGTGACAATAATGTCACCCTAAATGGCTGGTTTTGTGCTATCGTGTAGTTCTGCAGGGAATTCTGACTGCGAATACGGCGGACGATGCATCCTGCCTGCGCCGCACCTTCACAACCTTATGATACGTGATTATCGCAATCCTGCGTTGTTGCAAATTTCACGCAATTGCAACTGCAACATTTTCAACATTCGCAACATTTCGCGGATTTGCATTTGCGGCATTTCGCATTTGGGAACTGCCCGGCTCACGGGGAAATGACACAAACAGGCGCATCCAACCCTGACGGCACTGACGCCATTGCCGCCATTTGCGCCAATTCCGCATTGTGTCATTGATGCGCGACAATGGTTGATTTATACTTTCTTCAGGATCAATCTCGCGGCCAGCTTCCCCGATAGTGTAACCATCGGCACACCCCCGCCCGGATGAGTCGTCCCGCCCGCATAGTACAAATTCCTGATGAGCGGGTCTTGGTTGTGCGGTCGCAGGAAAGCCGCCAGAGGGTTGTTGGATGACGACCCGTACAATGCGCCCCGTCGCGCCCCGGTCATGGTCTCCAGGTCAGCCGGAGTCAGGATCCGCTCCACCCGGATCGACCTGCGGATGTCCAACCCGTACTCCCGAAGCCGATCCAGAACCACCTCGCGGTAGGACTGTTGAGCCTCCCTCCAGTCGAAGTCGGGTGTACATGCGGGCGCATTCACCAGCACGAACCAGTTCTCATGCCCTGCTGGAGCGTGATCGGGGTCTGCCTTGCTAGTGATCGCCACATAGATCGTTGGGTCATCCGGTGGTCGCTGTCGCTCGAAAATATCCCGGAACTCACCGGGATAATCCCGCGAGAAGAAGATGTTGTGATGCGCCAGTTGGGGATGCTGGCCTTCGACACCCAGCATCAGGATGAATCCCGAACACGATGGCTCGATGCGGCTGAGCTTCCTCAATCGCTTTTCGGTCTGCGCGGTACGCGGGAGCAGATGCTCGTACACCGTCGCTACATCCACGTTGGCGATCACCGCCTCCCCGGAAATCGTGCGCCCATCCGCCAGCACAACCCCGGCCGCCCGATTGTCTTTGACCAGAATTTGGTCGATCCAGGTTCCAGTCCGAATCTCGACACCCAGTTCGAGCGCCAGCCGTTCCATCGCACGGGCAATCGCATAGATTCCGCCCTGGGGATACCAGACTCCTCCGTTCAGTTCCACATGCGCGATCACGTTCAAGGTGGCCGGTGCGCGGTACGGGCTGGCTCCCACATAGGTCGCAAACCGCCCCAGAAGTTGGCGAAGTTGCGGTGAATGGACGAACGACCGGATCGCGCGATCCATCGAACGCCATGCGTCCACATGCAGCATATCTCTGGGGTGGACTCTGAGCAGACTGCCCGGACGCGGCGGTTCATCGTAGATGAACACCGGCCCGGTGATCCGGTGCAGCCGCGCGACGTAGGAAAGATAGTTCAGGAACCCCTCGACATCGCGCGCGTCGATCTGCTCGATCTGTCTCAGCAGGGCAGGGAGATCGCGCGTGAAGTCCAGGAGCGTTCCGTCCGGGAAGAAATAGCGCGTGAGCGGTTCGACTGGAAGCAGCGTCAGGTAGTCCTCAAGGCGTTTCCCCGCTGCGCTGAAAAGCTCCTCGAAGACGTGCCGCATCGTGATGACCGACGGGCCGGTATCCCAACGGAAACCTTGAGCCGTCCACTCGCTCATCTTCCCACCGACGGCCGTATTCTGTTCCAGGATCAGGACGCGTTTGCCTGCCGCGGCCAGATGAATAGCCGCGCTCAGTCCGCCAATTCCTGCGCCGATGATAAGGATCGGATCAGCCATGTGCTGCGTTACCCACCGAGGTGATCGTCCGGTCTTTCCAGCGCGGCCCGCCGTGTCTCCAATACCACCACAAGGACTGTCCGGCAATTACCGTCATCAGCATCACCGAAACGGGCATCAGCAGCGCGTCTCTCACTCGCTGGCCCGTTGTGACTGCTGAAAGCGCCCGCACCAGTACGCCCAGACAGACGAGCAGTAGAGGCATAATCGCTTGCTCCCGT
>JAEUQZ010000184.1 GCA_016788965.1 Anaerolineae bacterium
GTGATGCCGCCCTTCATGTCAATCGCGCCGGGGCCGAAGAGCTTGCCCTCTTCATCGATGCGGATGGGGCGTTCGGCCAGCGTGCCCACCGGCCAGACGGTATCGATGTGGATGAGGAACATGATCGGTTTGCCGGGCGCGTCCGCGTTCCATTTTGCCAGCAGGAAATCCCCGACCTTCTCCTGGGGATAGCGGGTGATGGATGCGCCCAGGGAACGGAATTGGTCTTCCATGAACGCGCCCAGCTTGTCCGCAAGGCTCTTGTCCAGGGTGGGGGTCTCGTACTCGACCAGGGTGGTGAGCGTCTCGACCATCTGCGGCTGTCTGGATTGGAAATACGTCAGCAAGTCGGACATGTCTTCCTCGGGATAAATGAAAAGATGCCGGAATCGGCGCGCCTCCTTGAAACGAAATGCGGCGAGAGACGGGCGGCTCCGACTAAAAAGGACACAACTCCTGCGCGGCGTAAACCGGGCTGCGGCTGCCGTAGCGATTGAGGAGTGAGACGGCCTCTGGCCTGGCGGCGATTATAGCCTGAACTTCCCGGCAGGCGCTATTGAGATTGTTCGTCACCTGGAGGGCGTTCCAGAACGTGTTGGTCATGGTGACGTAGACCGGGGCGTTGTTGGGGTCGGGATAGGCGGCGGTGGCAGCCTGGAAGGTCGGCAGGAGGCGCTCATCTTCGATATAGGCGAAGGCCAGCACGAGGCGGTAGTTGATGTAGGCGGTCAGCCAGGCGGGTTCGTCATTCAGCCAGAAGCGCAAGGCGGGATCGGTCACGGCGCGTTCGTAGAGCGAGGCGGCCTGATCGAACTGCTGGCGGGCGAAGGCGCGGTCGGCTTCCTGGACATACTGGATGCGGAAGGCAGGCGGGTCTAGCTGGATGATGGACAGGACGTAGAAGGTTCCGTTCCAGTCGTAGATGTTGACGCCGGTGCGGAGCGGGCCGGTGGCGGCTGTGCCGTCGTCGGTGAGGCGGACGATGATCTCCTGGACGCGGTCGTCATCGACATCGCGGATGGTGGGCGGCTCCAGGCTGGCGAGGGTGCTGCTGAGCAGGCCGACGAAGCGTCCTTCGGACGGGCTGAAGGTACGCAGGTCGGTGCGGTAGGCGCAGTCATCGGGCGTGTCCGGGCTGCATACCTGAGCAGTGAAGAGGATGTCCGGGCGGGGATCGGCGTTCATGTCACCGATGGCGATGATCTGCGGGGCGGTATCGGCGGCAGCCGCGCCGAAGAGCGAGACAATCTGGCCGTTTTCGCAGCCAAAGACGAGCATCTGGCCGCCGTCATCCGATTGGAGGCTGAGGACAGTTTCGGGGACGCCTTCGCCCGTGAAATCGACATCGGCGCGGAAGGAATCGCTGCTCAGTTCCCAGGCGGAGGCCAGCGCGCTCGGTTGGCCGCCCGCGTTGAGATAGGCGAGGATGGCGGCGGCGGATTCCTGCGCTGTTGTGGGGCGGGGCGGCACGTCGGGCGAGGCGGGCGCGGGGCAGGCGGTATAGTCGGGCGTGGCGGTAGGTTGGCTCATGATGGCGATGGCGGTGGCCGGATTCGCCAGATTGGAGCCATCCAGCGGGAGGCCGACGACGGTCGGCAGCAGGCCGCGCACCAGGCGGCCTGGGGTGACGGTCGGGAAGGAGGCAGGTGCGGGCGGCAGGTTGGCTGGCGCGGCGGGTTGGCATCCGACGAGGGCGAGGAGGAGAATTCCACCACAGAGACACAGAGAATACAGAGGAAACGAGGCCGGATGCTCAAGCATCCGGCAAAGGGTCACAAGCCTGCTGAAGCAGGCTATCAGGATTGATCGGTTGGTGAGCCGCAAACACCGTTTTGAACGAAACATGGTCGCAATCCGGTTACAATAGACGGCATTCATTCCGTGTGAAGTATAGTCGTTGAGGGGGGAAACGCAATGTCCGAGGTGACGATCCGGCGGGCGACGGCTGCCGACCAGGGGATCATCAAGCAGTTGGTGCGCGAGGAGAGCCTCGACCCGACCTCGCTGAACTGGCCGCAGTTCCTGATCGCCGAGCGGGGCAGCGAGGTGGTGGGCATCGGGCAAATCCGACCGTATCCGGCCTGCCGCGAGTTGGGCAGTCTGGTGGTCAAGCGGGGCTTTCGTAACAGCGGCGTGGGGGCGCTGCTGGTCGAGGCGCTGCTGGCGGAGGAGACGGGCGATGTCTATCTGGAATGCGCCAGCTACAACCAGCCGTATTATGAGCGGTTTGGCTTCCGGCGGATTCCGTGGTGGCAGGCTCCGATGCCGCTCAAACTGAAGGCGGGCTTTGGGCAGTTCGCCCGCCTGTTCGGTTGGCGCGTGGTGACGATGAAACGCGGCGTCACCCGGCCATGAAATGGCTGGGCCAGACCAAGAACACCCCCTCCGGGGGTTCGGGTGGATGAGGTCGCCTGATGGAGGAGAGAAATCCCGGACGCCCAGAAGGGCGTCCCTACGAAGGCGTGGTTTTGGATGGGAGCCGGTATTGTCGGGGGCGTCGATCACTCCCGCTGAAGCTGCTCGATGGTTTGCAGGTCGCGCTGCAAGCTGCGATGGCGCAGGATCAGGCTGACGGCGAAGCCGAGCAGGATGATGGCCGAGACGGCCAGCCCCAATAGCAGATAATTGCTGGTGTTGGGGGTGACGAAGAAGCCCAGCAGCACGGTGAAGAAGGCATCATCGACGGCTTGCAGACCGTCCGCCGGGCCGCGTTCCAGCACCACGTAGGTGAAATCCCCGCGCACACTGCCCTGGGCCAGGAGCGCCTGGCCGTCCTCCAGCGCATAACGGTTCTCGACGATGGCCGTGCCCTGAGCATTGGCCGTCGTGGTGGAATCGGCCGGTTCGGCGGCGAAGGCCGGATCGATGAAACGCTGGATGGCGTCGGTGATGCCGGCCTGCACATCGGCGGACTCGACAATCACGGCCAGGGTATCGGTGTCGGGTTGGTTGTGGACATAGGCCAGGACGAAGGTGCGGTTGTCGTAGACCTGGGCGAGGGCGCTGATAATGGCTCCGCCGGGCGGGGTGAAGATGGCCTGCTGCCAGGTTCCGTTCGCCAGATTGACGGTGCTGGACTTGGCCGGGTCGGTCACGAAGGCGGGGTCAATGCGTTCCAGGGCGGCGCGGATGCCCGCGGTCAGGTCAGTGGTATTGACCTGGAGGACGTAAATATCACCGATGCCGTTGCTGAAATGGGTGAGGTCGCCCGCGGTCTGGTTTTCGTAGCCGGAAGGCACGGGCATCCCGAAGCGGGCTTCGGCGTTGTAGTAGGCGGTCTGTGGAGCGGATTCCTGAGCCAGGGCGAAGCTCGGCAGGACAATCAACAGAGCCAGAATGAGAGCGATGCGGACGGTGCGGTACAGCATGGATGTTATCCGTTCACGAGTTCGGCGCGGCGGCGGCTGACCTGCTCGGCGAAGGTCGCCAGACGGACGCGCCACCACATCAGGACGACAGGGACGAGGGTAGACCAGACCAGCAGGTTGATGCCCAATGCCGCGCCAACGCCAGCCGTGGCGTTCAGTTCAAAGCCGCCGACGGCGTTCTGCGGGCTGGGGCCGATGACGACCGGGTGGATGGTCGAAGGGACGACGCGGATGATGAAGAGCGTGACCAGGACGGTGACGATTGCCAGGATGCTGTAGACCGAGGCGAAGCGCCGCCGCTGGTCGGGATTCTCGATGCCGGCGCGGAGCATCAGGTAGGCCGAGTAGGTCAGGATCATGATGGCTTCGGAAACGAGGCGCGGGTCCCAGGTCCACCAGGTGTTCCAGATGGGACGTGCCCAGATCATGCCAGTGATGAGGTTGATGAGCGACAGGGCCAGGCCGACCTCGACGCCGGCCAGCGCCAGGATGTCCCAGCGGGATTGGCGGGTGCGGAGGTACTGGATGCCGCCGAGGACGCCCGCGCCATAGCCGACGAAGGCGGCGAAGAAGGCGGGCATGTGGATGTAGAAGATGCGCTGGACATCGCCCTGGTCGATGTCGGTTCCGGCGCGGACGAGCGCCATATACAGGCCGAGCAAGACGGCCAGCGGGGTGGCAACGGTGAGGATCAACAGCAGGCGTGGCAGCGGTCGAGCCGGGGCTGCGGCGGACTGATGGGGCAGGCTGCGGGCAGCGGTCATCACATTACTCCTGAAACCAAAAGGGTTCACGATGAGAACCAGCCCTCACCCCCTGGCCCCCCTCTCCCGAACGCGGAGTACCGCTGGGAGAGGGGGAAAACCAAGCAGGGTGAAGGTGTCTGTCACATGACAGCGTAATCGATGTACTCAAAGAACGCGGGAATCTTAGCGTATCTACAGAAAACTGCAAGAATCTATAGATTCAGCGACCGAGAGGTTCAATCGGCCAGCAGCTCATCGACGGGGATGGGCGCGCCGGAGAGCAGCGCCGAGGTGAAGGCCGCGCCCAGCCCGTAGACGCCCTGGAGGATGAGGGCAGCGCCGTCACGATGATAGACCTCGATGTACTGCTCATGAGGGTCGATCATCCAGGTTTCGCGGACGCCGCAGGCTTCGTACAGCTCGAACTTGTCGATCTTGTCGCGGCGGACGCTGCCGGGCGAGAAGACCTCGACGACCAAATCGGGGGGGCCGACCAGCCGCCGCTCGGTGATCTGGCAGCGGGACTCTGGCGCGAGGTAGACGACATCCGGCTGCAAGACCTGGCTGTCATCCAGCACCACATCGATGGGAGCCATGTAGGCCCGGCCGCCGCCGGCTTTGGCGCGGCTCCTGAGCAGGGCGTAGACGTTCCCGGCGATTCCCTGATGGCGCGGCGTGGGAGAAGGACTCCTGATGACGATCCCGTTGATGAGTTCCATCGGCTGGGTGGTTTCCGGCAGGGCGAAGTATTCGGCGGCGGTCATGCGGGTGCGCTCAACCATCGGTCACGGCTCCTTGCTCAGCTTCATTATGCCATGACTCGCGCTGGTTAGTCTTCGATGACGTACTCGAACATGAAGAAGCACAGCAGCAGATAGACGATATCGACCGCCAGGAGAATCTGCGGCCAGATCATCCAGTCGGCGGGGGGCAGATCGTTGAGGATGGCGGTGGTGCCGCGCACCGCGCCGAGCAGCACGGGCAGGGCGATGGGCATCATGACGATGGGCAGCAGACTTTCGCGGGCGCGGGTCTGGACGGTCATGGTCGCCAGCAGCGTGCCGACGGTGCAGAAGCCGATTGTGCCGAGCATGAGGATGGCGATGACCCAGGGATCGAGCAGGCTGCGGTTGTACAGCACGGTCATGAGCGGGAGCAGGACGGCTCCCACGACCAGGGTGAAGATCAGGTTGCCGACCAGCTTGCCGAGGAAGACGGCGGCGCGGGGCACAGGGGCGATCAACATGCCGTCGAGGTTGCCGTTTTCGCGCTCGGAGGCCATGCTGCGGTTGAGGCCGATCACGCTGGCGAAGACAATCGTCACCCAGAGGACGCCGCTGATGGCCTCCTGGCGGGCGGCGCGGTCGAGTTCCAGCGCGAAGCTGAAGATCAGGATGGCGAGGAGCGCGAACAAGCCCATCGAACTGACCAGTTCGCGGCTGCGGAGTTCGGCGCGGAGGTCTTTGCGGACAATGGTGAGAACTGTCTTGAGCAGGGAAGTGTTCATCGGGCCGTCGTCATGGAGGTGATGTCGGTATAGAGCGCGGCTAAGGCGAGCGCGTCGGTCTGGCTGGCGGGGGCATCGTAGCCGATGACTCCGCGCGAGAGGATGACGATGCGCGTCGGCAGGATGGCAGCGCGGCTGAGGTCGTGCGTAGTCATCAGGATGGTGCGGCCGCCGCCATGGGCGGCGCGGAGCAGATCGTCCAGCACGCGGGAGGCGTCCTGATCGAGGCCGGTGTAGGGTTCGTCCAGCAGCAGGATATCGGGGTTGTGCAGCAGGGCGCGGGCGATGCTCAGGCGCTGAAGCATCCCGCGCGAGAAGGTGCGGACGAGATCATGGGCGCGGCGGGCGAGGCCGACCTGATCGAGCATCGCGGTGATGCGGGCGTCGATGCTGGCGGCGGGCAGGTTATACAGCCGGGCGAAGAAGAGCAGGTTCTCGCGGGCGGTGAGGGTGTCGTAGAGGATGGCTTTGTGGCTGACCAATCCTAACTGGGCGCGGACGGCGGCGGCTTCTTTGGGCAGTTCCCAGCCGCCGATGCGGATGGTTCCGGCGGTGGCGCGGCTGAGTCCACAGAGGAGCCGGAGCAGGGTCGATTTGCCGCTGCCATTGGGACCGAGCAGGGCGACGAACTCGCCGTGCCCGATTTGCAGGTTCAGCTTGCGGAGGACGGGCAGCAGGTCATACGTCTTGACGAGCGCCTGGACATCGATGATGGGCTGTGATTCGGACATGATCCCTTCCCGGTCAGGCCGGTGCGAAGCGGCAGCGCGTCAGGCTGCCTTGAGTGTATCGTCCAGGAAGGCCAGGATTTGATCCCAGGCTTCGCGCGGCGCTCCTCCGGCGGCGATTCCCGCCGGGTTGACGAAGGCGTGCGGCATCTCCGGATAGATGCTGACGGTGCTGACGATCCCGGCGGCTTCGAGCGCCTGATCGAAGGCCTGGACTTCGCTGAGCGGAATCTGGGTGTCGCGTTCGCCGAAGATACCCAGCACCGGGCCGGCGTCCGGCTCCAGCAGCGCCCCGAAAGCCGCCGGATCAGCAATGGTGTCGCCGTACAGGTTGATGGTGGCGCGGATGGCCGGATTATCGACGCCATGCCGCAGGGCGACCCCGCCGCCATAACAGAAGCCCATCACACCGATGCGGGCGGCATCCACGCCCGGCTGGGCGGCCAGAAACGCATAGGCGGCCTGCATATCGCCGTCCACGCGGTCTTCCGGCGTGGTGATCCGCAGGAAGATGGCGCGGGGGACGAGGCTGGTCACGCTGCCCCGGTAGGTATCCGGGGCGAGGACGACATAGCCCTGGGCGGCCAGCTTCTCGGCCATTTCGACGATTTCGGCGTTCAAGCCCCACCACTCGTGAACCATCAGCATGGCCGGGAACGGGCCGCTGCCTTCCGGCTGCGCCAGATAGCCGACCAGTTCGGTTCCATCGGCGGCGGGGTAGCGGACATTGGCGACATCGGCTACCTTCGCGCCGAAGGCACTATCATAACCGATGAGGGCGGCGATGCCCACGACCAGCAGGATGAGGACGATCAGCAGTCCGATCAGCAGGCGGCGAATCCATTTCCACATGGCGGCGATTCCTCTCATTCGTCATCCGAGTCGGGGCCGAGGATTTCATCGAGGCGGGCTTGCAGCGGCGCGCGCTGGCGATGCCAGAGGTCATGGGCCAGTTGACCGGCAGCGTGCTGCTGGTCGAGCGTGTGAAGCTGGCGCACCAGCCGCTCGATTTCCTGTTCGGGCGTGAGCGGGGCGGCGCGGCGTCCGCGGATGTAGAGGACGATGGCCGCCAGAATGAGACCGACGCCGAGCAGGGCGATGACGGTCAGCAGCAGATTGCTGGCGCTGATCGCGCCGCTGCTCGCGGCCGTGGGTTCAGGCGCGGCCACCCCGCTGACTTCGTAGCGCAGCACGTCGCCGGGTTGAAGGCTCACATCGGAGCCAAACGAGCGGTATTTCTGCGTGCCGAGGGTTTCTTCACCCAACGCAGGGAACTGGTCGCCGCTCACGGTCATGGTGTCGGGGGAGATCAGGACGCGGGCCTGACCGTCGAAGGCGTAGTTGACCGGCTGTTCGATCAGCGCGGGCTGGCCGGTGTAGGGCAGGATGTAGACGACGATCACCAGGTTATCGTCGCCGGGCAGCACCGGGGCGGTATCGACAATGGAGAAGTTCTCCTGCGAGACGACGTAGCGGGCGGCGTTATCGAAGCTGATGACCTGCGCCCCCGGCGGCAGCGACATCACCAGCGAGACGAAGCGCAGACTGCCGAGGTCCTGGCTGGTGGTATAGATGCGGTCGGAACTGTTGCGGACGCGGAAGACCTGGCGCACTTCCAGGGTGGAGCCGGCGGCTTTGATCTGAGCGACTGTGCCGATAATGCTCAGCACGGCGGGGTCTTCGGTCGGCTCGTAGAGGGTGATGGGCAGGTTGTATTCATCGACGGCGGTCGTGCCGACGGCGAAGGTGCTGCTGAAGATGCGGTCGCGGTAGGCGGTCACGGCGACGTAGCGGTAGGCATCGACGATGGGCACGATGGGGAAGGTGTACTCGCCGTCGGCGTCCAGGGTGGTGGTGGAGCGCTGGACGGGCTGGCCGTTCTCGTCGCTGATGATGAGGGTGATTTCCAGCCCGGCGGGGACGGTCGATGCGGCTGTGCTGTTGGTGACTTTGCCGCGGATCGACCCTTTGGGGGCATCCTCAAGCGCGGCGAAGGACGGATCGGGCGTGGAGACCGGCTCCTGGGCGGCGGTCAGGCCGATGTGGGCAGCCAGAGCGATCAGGACGGCGAGCAGCACGACAGCACGGCGCATCGAAGGTTTGCCTTTGGTTGACCGGATAGACAGGCTCATGTGCTGCCCTGGAGGACCGCATCCAACTCGGCGGCGAGGCGATCTTCGGTGAGCGCCACCATGAAGAAGCGGGCAACTTCGCCGTTCCGGTCGATGATGAAGGTTTCGGGGACGCCGGTGATGTTGTACATCTCGGAGATGCGCGTGCCGATGTCCAGGCCGTTGGGATAGGTCATGCCGTACTCGGCCATGAAAGCGCGCGCGCCGCGTTCGGTATCGGTGTAGGCAACACCCAGCATGATGACGCCCTGATTGCGGTAGCGTTCCCAGACGGCCTGGAGCGCCGGGGCTTCATCGCGGCAGGGGACGCACCAACTGGCCCAGAAGTTGACGACCACGACGCTGCCCTTCAGGTCGGAGAGGCGGATCTGGCCGCCATCGAGCAGGGTCAGGCTGAAATCCGGCGCGGGGCCGGAGGTGGGTTGGGTCTGGCCCTGCCGAGCCAACTGGATGCCGACGACCACGGCGATCACGACGATGCAGGTGAGCAGGATGATCGAACCGAGGCCGAGTCCGCCAGGGCGGGGCGCGGCGGGAACTTCCTGCTCGACGGGCCTATCAGACATGGCGCTGCTCCCAAAGCTGGCGGGTGATCTGGGCGTGGCCGCTGTGCTGGGCGGTGTGTTCCAGGGCGTGGAGGAGCGCCCAGCCAGCGGTGAAAGATTCTAATTTGGTGGTGGGGCGGTTCCTGGGATTGGGCAGCGGACGCGGCGCGGTCAGTTCATCCAGGCTGAAGTGAGCGAGGGTCTGTCGGGCGAAGTCGAGCGCCTGATCGAGCGTTGCAATCAAGGCGGCTTCGTCCAGGCCATGCGCCTTGAATTCATCGGCGCGGACGCGGTTGGATGGATTCTGAGCGGCAACATCGCCGATCCAGTAACGCTCGGCTCCGCAGGTGTGGATGACCAGCACGCACAGCGAATTCATGTCCGGGCCGGGAACCCAATCCAGCGCCTCGATGGGCAGGCCAGCGATGGCCTGCTTGAAATCGTCGTGCAGGATTTCGAGCCGTTCCAGATAGTCTGCGTAGAAGGGGTGCATCCGATCATTCCTTTGCCGCGCCGCGCCGGGTTCGTCAGGCGCTGGGATTGACGATGGACTGGCCGGGCTGAGCTTCCTGGAAGCGCGTTGGGCACTTCAGCAGCAGTTCGGTGGCATGGAAGACGCCATTGGCATCCAGCTTGCCGCTGAGGATGGCCTGGGCTTCGTGCTGGAGCAGATCCGGCTTGACCTGACCGACCACACGGATTGCCATGCGCGGCGAGTCCGGCGTGCTGACGGCCTGGTTCAGCGCCACGGCCAGGTCTTCATATTCGGAAGGGAGGTGGGCGATGGTGAAATCGATGATGAGGTTGCGCGAGTCGTAGCGGATCGAATCCCCCAGCACCGCGCCG
>JAEUQZ010000185.1 GCA_016788965.1 Anaerolineae bacterium
AGTCCACGCACGATCCCATAGTTGTCGTTGATGACCTTCGCCGCTGGAGCCAGGCAGTTGGTCGTACAGGACGCATTCGAGATCACATGATGCTTCGACGGATCATAGGCCACATCATTTACGCCTAGGCAAATTGTGATGTCTTCATTCTTGGCCGGGGACGAGATGATGACCTTCTTCGCGCCACCCGCGATATGCTTGGCAGCCTGATCTTTATCGGTGAAGCGCCCTGTGCTTTCCACCACAATATCGACCCCCAATTTGCCCCAGGGGAGGGCTGCCGGGTCTTTTTCGGTCAGCGCCTTGATATTATCCCCATCCACAATCAGTGAGTCGGCGGTGACTTCGACCGTGCCGGGATAGCGCCCGTAGTTCGAGTCATAGCGGAACAGGTGCGCCATCGTGTGCAGATCGCCCAGGTCGTTGAAGGCAACGACATCGATTTCGTTCGGGTAACGCTCACGAATCGCGCGGAGGACCTGGCGACCAATGCGCCCAAAACCATTAATGCCTACACGGATTTTCGCCATCTGAATTTCTCCTGGTGATGGTATGTTGGTATTGCGAGTACAAATTTACCAAACACAGCCCGAAATAACGAATGTTCGATTATTAAGGCTCAGCGAATGCCGCGACATCCTTTGCCAGACCAAAACGCTCTTCCTCACTCAGCCTCAGTATCGCTGCCGCCAGTTTCTCCGAATGATGCCGCCACGGATGATCTGGGTCTGTGAGGTCGGTGTAGCGCACTTCGTATCGTTGTAGCATCTCGTGATGTTCTGGTACAGGGCGAACATACTGGGTTGACCCAGCATTAGCGGTGGGGTAGGCGTTATTCGCCAGAACCAACTGAAAAACTCCCCGTCCAATGTGTCGTTCGAGTACCATCACATGCTCAGCCACCGTAAATCCATCCGTCTCACCGGGTTGGGTCGCCACATTGCACACATAGACAATATACGCATTCGTCGCTCTCAGCGCCTCTGCGATCCCTCGTATCAGAAGGTTTGGCAAAATGCTGGTATACAGGCTGCCCGGCCCAATAACGATCAAGTCGGCTTCCAAGACAGCCTGAGCGCTCTCGGAATAAGCCGTCGCATCTTCAGGAACAAGGCTGATTTGGTCGATCACGCCTCCCGCGCCAGTAATGTGTGACTCGCCGGAAATCGAAACTACCGGTTGCCCCTCCCTCACTCTCACGAGCGCACTGAGCTGCACATCCTGAAGGGTAGATGGCAGTACGCGCCCTTGAATATTAAGCACCCGCGCTGTTTCGACCAGGGCGCTTTCGATGCTGCCTGTAACACCTGAAAGGGCGGTAATGAATAAGTTTCCAAAAGCGTGTCCGTCCAGATCACCCGCATCGAACCGATACTGGAAAAGCCGGGTCATCAGGTGTTCATCATCAGCCAATGCCGCGATGTTGTTCCGCAGGTCTCCGGGCGGCAGTACACCCAGTTCCCGACGCAGTCGTCCTGAACTACCCCCATCGTCCGCCACCGTCACAATGGCTGTGATATTGCTGGTAAACTGTTTCATCCCTCGCAAGACCGATGGAAGACCTGTTCCGCCGCCAATAGCGACGACTCTTAGCCCTTTCCGACGCTTGCTGTGTGCATACACCACATCGACAACCCGACCTTGCTGATACTCACGATAGGGTGCGAGTACCCTTCGGGAAAGCTCGATCACAGCCAGTACCACCAGCAAGAAACCGACGCCAATCGCAACCAGCCCTCCCAGAATGCCAATCGGATTGGCTTCTCCAATGCGAAGCGAAGGCGCGATCAGCAATATCTCATAGGTCAGCCCGCCCGCTGCAAAGGCAATCCCTAGCACAATGAGAAGGAACCAGCGTTTGATGCCGATTCCGGGCGAAAGCCACTTGGCGAAGGCTTGGAATCTGAACATAGCCTCTTTCGGAGTCCGCGACATACCCCAGATTGAGAGTAGCACCGCCCGAAAGGGCTGTCAAAGCGCGTATAGCATCACTTGGCATGAAAAATGTCATGTCATCGATTTGCTCAACTGCCATTGACCGAGACCAATGCAAAGTAGCGCACCTATCACGGTGAGTCCACCAATGACCAGCGCAGCATCGAACCAGAACTGTTCGGGAAACAAGCGGATGAGGGTGTCAGAATACGCGAACTGCCACGTCCCACCCTCGAAAAATAAACTGTGAAAAGTCGTAAAGAAGGAATCCCAACTCACGATTGCCGCGACCACAATGGCGATCACCAGCGACAGAGTCAACAGCCCGCCGCCGCGTAGACTCAGCCACACCAGACGCCTATCGAGTCGGTATAGAATCAGCGCCGATACGACAGCCACAAGACCTCCTGTAATGGCTCCCAGATAAGCGACCTGTGTGACTGCTTTGACATCGCGCATATGCTGGAGTTCTCGAACATTGAAAAGCGGCGGCCCATCGTCAAACCGCAGTTCGGCCAAATACGAAATATCTTCCTCGTTCAGCAGATAATTCAGGGCATAGGGCGCATATTTCATCCGGTCTGCTGACGAGAAGCCGTAACTGTCAACGGGAAATCCCGCGCGGTTATACTCGAATTGGAGAAAAAGTGGCGTCATCACGAACCGCACACCCATCAGGATCAACAGCAGTGGCACAGTGATCGTCAGATAGACCCGCAGTCCGAACTTCAACCACCTTCGATGGGATGCCGTGTCACCAGGTTCAGCATTCATTCAGTATGTTCATTCTGCATTGCTGGAGGATGAGATTTGTTCAGTCTGGCCGGAGAGTAGGAAATTGACAACCAATGAGTCTACAAGGGTCTCCACAGGCGCACGTTCATCGGTAAAGATCAAATCGGATGGGTTGTTTGGAACCTGCTGGGCGATTCCCCAGGTGAGCGCGTCTCTGAGCAAGGCGTTCGCATCAGCAGGCAGCAGCGCCAGATTTTGGGCCAGATTCTCGCCGGACGTGGGTTGCACCGTCGCCACCAGGATCGTATTGAATGAAAGCGGCACATCCATCGCGTGTACTGATGGAAAGACCTGGAGCAGCGTAGCCGTCAGCGCGTCCACTAAACGGCGATCTGTTGGCGTTCTGCCCACGTTGATGGCCGCTGCGCCATCTTCTGTCAACTGCTCGCGCACTTCCTGAAAGAATTCCACGGTAGTCAGATGCCATGGAATATATGGGGGGCGATAGGCATCCAGCGCGATGATGCTGTATTGTCCTGGCAGGCGGCTAAGCATGAAGCGCCCGTCAGCCACATGGACCCGCAAACTCGGCATGAATGCCGCGTTCATCTCGAAGAACTGCTCACCGGCTGCCACAATGTCCGCATCGATCTCGATCCCGTCGATAGGCAGATCGGTTCCATACACGGCGGTGTACTGGCGGGCAATCGTTCCGGCAGCCAACCCGACAATCGCAAGCGACTGAACCCGGTCGGGGGGAACGGTCGGCGTATTGTAGTAGGGCGCGGTGAGAAAGAAACTCCAGGTGCGGTGATTATCGCCAAACGTATCTGGACTCCATTGGCTGTGAATGCCTTGTCCCTCGTTGAGATAGAGGTAGCGATTACCCGCCTGATCCTGCTGCACCTGAATGTAGTTGTAGGCGCTTTCTTTCTCGTAGAGCAGGATCGCTCCTGGCAAAGGCGGACGCAGCGGGCCATTCAAAACGAGGGCCGCGACAACTCCGATCACAAGCGGCATCCACAACCAACGGAGCGGCAGTCTGCCTTGATCGCGGTATAGGCCGATCCACGCAACTATGTAGAGAATGCCCGCAAACAACAGAAAAGTACGGATGGTTCCCAGTTCGGGAATCAGGAACAGAACAGGCAGGAACGTTCCCATCAGGCTCCCCAATGTGCTGATGGCGTAGATGCGCCCAGATACTTTACCCGCCTGATTGATATCATTCACACTGCCCACCGCGAGCCGAATCGCAAAAGGGGAGACGCAGCCGAGCAGTGTCACAGGAATCGCAAATAACACCAGTACCGAAGCAAACGATCCCAACGCCACCGCAGCTTCCGCGCTGGCTACCGCCGTGGCTGCCCCCACCAGTACTGGACGCGCTGCCAGGGGGATGAGCGCACTGAGGAATGCGCTCCACAGCAGAATGCGGAAGAGCGTTGCATAGTGTGGGGATCGATCAGCCCAGCGGCCTCCAATAAAGTAACCCGCTGCCAGATAGAGGAGGATAAGTCCGATCACATTGGCCCAGACGATATTGCTGGTTCCAAACACACTGCCCAACAGTCGTGATGCCGACAATTCCACAGCCAGCGTGACCATTCCACTGGTAAATACTGTGAAATACAGGTATCGGATTCCGGTCTTGTTGGAGATGTGGCCTACAGACTGCATCGATGTGATGCCCTTCAGGAAGATTGTGTTGTGAGAAAGCGGGACATCCGAAATCGCTCAAGACGATGCGAGCTATGCCCATCCAGCAGCATTTCGGTCAAGATACGCCCTATCAGCGTACTGAACTTGAACGCATGACCCGAACACCCACCCGCGATCACAATGTTGGGGTAGGAGGGGTGGTAGTCGATGATCCAATCTTCATCAGGTGTCATCGTATACAGGCAAATCCGTGTGGAACGCAGTCCCCGCACACCCGGAAGATATCGCCGGCTGAAGGACAATGCGCGTTCGACCTCTTCCGTATCCGGGGTGTAATTGATTTCGTCCGGGTGGGAAACGCGCTCCCCTCCATGAAAGGCAATCTTCAGTCCTGAGTCGTGATGGCTGGCAATTCCGTATGGCTTCCGGCCAAAAGCATCCTCCATGTGTGCGATGAATGTCGGAAATCGGTCAGGAAGATAGTTGCCCGGTTGATCGGTATCAAAATAAATCTCCTGGCAGCGCATCGGTGTCAGCGGCAAATCCAAGCCTAACGGGACGAGAAGAGACCGCATCCAGCTTCCACCCGCGATCACCAGGCGCTCACTGGAATAGGTGTCTTTCGAGGTTTTGACCGTGACCTGCTGGGCTGAAGGGTGAATGGATGTCACCGCCTCACCGCTGTGGATCACTGCCCCACGCCTTTCCGCCAATCGCACATGTGCCCGCACGCAGCGTGACGCCGAGAGAATGCCCGCGTCGGCTTGATAGAGTACCTGCATATCCTCGTCTAAATGGAATTGCGGGAACTGCTTCCGAGCCTCCCTTGCAGTCCAGACCTCGTGTGGGATACCCGCGTCACGTAGAGACTGGATCGCTGTTTGAAGACCGCTGTCTTCCGGTCGCCCAAAATCGATGCCACCTGTCCGGGTATATAGCCTCTCTCCCGCTTCTGCTTCAAAGGCTGTCCACTCTGGATAGACCGCCCGCGCTAATTCGACGTAATCGACGTGGCTGTAGGCATATCGAATGATCCGCGAATGCCCATGTGAGCTGCCTTTCTGATGGTCGATCTCGAACTGCTCCACCACCAGAACCCGCTGACTTCTTTTCGCCAGATGGTACGCAGCCGCGCTGCCCAGCGCACCAGCGCCCAGGACAATGGTATCGTAATGCGTGGCGTTCATATCGTTTTTCTCCCAGCCGCTAGATCGGACGCTGCGAGAGCGCCGCGCGCAGATCATCGTTTTTGCGAACAACGAGCGTGGGTATTCGCGCCACCCGAAGCAGCGCGGCGGTTTCATCGCTGTTTTGTGGCCCGCCAAACGAGTAAGGGTCAATCAAGACGCACATGGGACGAATCCCGCGCCGGGACAGGATTTGCGCTTCTGTGATCCAGGCGGGATCGAGGGAAGCAGTCACAATCACCAGCGTCGTACCACGAGTGAAGTATGGTGTCTCCAGGGCCAGCATCTGCGCCAGCGAATAATCCGAAAAACTCCGCGCCACAGCCAATGCCTGAAAAATACGGTTCAATTGCCTTATCCCATGTTCAGGCTGATAGATTTCCCGATAGGGGATGTATGCTGCGAACCCCAACGCCCGCTCCGTATTGATGAAGTGTTGAGAGAGTGAAGCGGCAATGACCGCAGCGTATTCCTCTGTCGAGGGGGGAATTTCCTGACTCGTTGGGATGACCGTTCCATTTCCATCGACTCGTTGCAGAGTCGGTGGCTCATACAGCGAACTGCGTGAAAAGTCCGCGAACAGCCAGATATCGACCAACGGGTCGATCTCGAATTCCTTGACGATCAGTTGCTCTTTTCGCGCCGTGGAACGCCAATGGATACGGTTGAAACTATCGCCCGGCGCATAGTCGCGGACACCCGCTGCATTGGTTGTAATGGACTGAGCGCGGCGGCGCTGAGCATCTCCCCCGGATATCTGTCCCACCGGCAGGTAGAAATGCTCGATAGCCACCGTTGCTGGATACACAATTACCTTGGAGGTCGCATCCACGCGCCGAGGTGAAAGGAAAAACCCGAAAGGATCGCCGCTCATGATGGTAACTGGCCCTAGCTGGAATTCCCCACGCACCAGACACGGCGTTTCTGCATACCATCGGTAGGTGCGGCGGCCGCGCAGCGCCGGGACAATCTGACTCACCCGATGCCCCGGCAGGCTGGAATTATCCCGAACCTCCAACCATAGCTTCGGGAGAATGCTGCGGTTTGTCAGGGTGAAGGCTTCATCCAGATTACGCCCGACCTGCGCTCGCCGGGCACGTGTCTTCCGAGTCATCCCAATCCAGCGGACACTCATCCACGCCCAGATCAGTGATATCCCCAGCAGCCCGCCGAACAGGGCACTGATGCTGAAGAATACCGACCTTCCCGTGAACAATCCCGTCAACAGGCAAAGGATAATGAGGACATAGATGGCGTTGCGTCGGTTGGACATCACAAACTCAGCGGGCTGATGCACCCGGCACCGGGGTTGACGCAAGAATATCCTGAACGACCGTCCTTGACGTGATGTCCTTGATACGGGCAGCCGGCCCTACAATGATTCGATGCGCGAGCGTCACCTCTGCCAACGCCTTGACATCATCCGGGATCACATAGTCTCGGCCAGCCATCGCTGCCCGCGCCTGCGACGTGCGGAACAGTGCCAGCGACCCGCGCGGGCTGCTGCCCAGATAGACATCGGGATGCTGCCGCGATGCGTTGACCAGATCGACGATGTAGCGTTTGACCTCATCGGCCACATAGATTTCCCGAATGGCTTGCTGCGCGGCCAGGAGTTCCTGCACGCTGACCACCTGATGCATGTTGTTGATCGGATGGTCATATTGCTGCGCGGAGAGTACCGTCAGTTCCTCCACGGGGCTGGGATACCCCAATTGGATTCGTACCATAAAGCGATCCAACTGCGCTTCAGGCAGCGGAAATGTTCCCTCATATTCAATCGGGTTCTGCGTCGCCAGGATCATGAACGGGTTTTCCATCGGATAGGTGATCCCATCCACGGTAACTTGCCGCTCCTCCATCGATTCCAGCAGCGCCGCCTGGGTTTTCGGCGTAGCCCGGTTGATCTCATCAGCCAGCACAATCTGTGCCATGATTGGCCCGGCGCGGAACTCGAATTCACGGGTTTTCTGGTTGAACAGCGAGACCCCCGTGACATCGGAGGGCAGCATATCCGGCGTGAACTGGATTCGGCTGAACGTACAGCCAATGACACGAGCCAACGTCTTTGCCAGCATCGTTTTGCCAACGCCGGGTATGTCTTCGATCAGTATGTGCCCCTTGCAGAGCAGACCGAGTACGGCCAGCCGCACTTCGTTGCGCTTGCCGATAATGACCTGGCTGACGGTTTGGGAGATCCGTTCGGCGACGTTCTGCGCCAGCCCAATTTGCGATTGAATGTTGGCACTGGTTGCGCGTGGTGTCTGTCGAGTTTCATGTGGGAGGTCGGGCATATCACCTGCTTTTCTGACGATCGTACAATAGGCCAGGCATGCTGATCACTGCTTTCCCTGCGATCAGCCACCCCCAGTATAGCGGAACTTGTCGCTGAGTACCCCGATATTCCATATGGTTGCGGATTGTGACGCTGACTTGCCCTTTGCGGTGGGATTTGTATAATAACCCATTGATATTCGGTTGATCGCGTCAACGCCCTGAGTTACTTGCGACAATCCATCCGCGAATCGTAGTACAATGTCGATTGTAGCTTGTGATTATGGTTTGTGTAGACCCCCTTTAGGATGACGATATTCTACCCGGCGAAGCATCAAGGCTGGCGCTCGCTGAGAGGAGTGCGACTATGGCAAACTCGCGGACTGCATTGATGGTAGACCGCCTGCGAGATCTTCAGGCAACGACTCCGGAGATTGAAGCCTCGGCTGTAGTCAGCGTGGATGGGTTGATCATGGCCTCGTCTCTGCCTGCTGGAGTTGAAGAGGATCGCGTGTCGGCCATGTCCGCAGCCATGTTGTCACTTGGTGAGCGTATCTCCAATGAGTTGGGACGCGGCAATCTCGATCAGGTGTACATCAAAGGCAAAGAGGGCTACGTCATTCTGATGTCGGTCGGCGATGAAGCTGTATTGACAACCCTGGTGCGTGAAGGCGCTAAGCTAGGGTTGATCTTCCTGGACATGCGGCGCACCGCTGATGATCTTGAAAAGCTGGTGTAGCTAGAACTTTCGCAGCGGTTTCCGCTGTATCTGTTGGTAGTTCTCATGAACCGGAATGCCCGGCGGGGAAGGATCGTTCCCCGCCGTAATTTTGTTTTGTAGGTGATGCAATGCCAAAGCCCAAGTACATCTTCTGCACGGGTGGGGTGGTCAGTTCGGTGGGGAAGGGCGTGACCGCCGCTGCCATTGGGCGCATCCTGAAGGCGCGTGGCCTCAAGGTTGCCATTCAGAAGCTAGACCCTTATCTCAATGTCGATCCAGGAACCATGAGCCCCTACCAGCATGGTGAGGTGTTTGTCACCGCCGACGGCGCAGAGACAGACCTCGATCTGGGGCATTATGAGCGTTTCATCAATGAAAACCTGGATCGCTCCTGCAATGTTACCGCCGGACAGGTCTACAGTACAGTCATCGACAAAGAGCGGCGCGGTGACTATTTGGGCGGCACAATTCAGGTTGTCCCCCATATCACCAACGAAATCAAGCGTCGGGTTGCGCTTGTCGGCAAAGAGAGCAACCCGGATGTCGTGATCGTCGAGGTGGGCGGCACAGTGGGTGACATCGAGGGGCTTCCTTTCCTCGAAGCGATTCGTCAGCTTCGCATGAGCCTCGGTCGGAATGACTGTTTGTGTGTTCATGTGACTTTCCTGCCGTTCATCGGCGCGACCGACGAACTGAAAACCAAGCCGACTCAGCACAGCGTTCGTGACCTGCGCGGGATTGGCATTCAACCCCAGGTCATCATTGCCCGGACCGACCATCCTGTCAGCAAAGATGTCGTGGAAAAAATTGCGCTCTTCTGCGATGTCGAGCAGGAAGCCGTCATTCCTCTCCAGACCACGGATTTGCTCTACGAAGTCCCGCTGACGCTGGAAGATGCTGGTCTGGGTGAATACCTGGTGGAACAGCTCCAACTGGATACGCCTAAGCCCATACTGGATGACTGGCGCACAATGGTGCGCCGGATGCGGGCTGCCAAACAGGAAGTCAGGATCGCGGTTGTTGGAAAGTACATTGAGCTTCACGATGCTTACATGAGCGTCAAGGAAGCCTTGTTCCATGCAGCGTCCGCGCAGGACTGTCGCCTCAAAATCGAGTGGATATATTCGGGCGATTTGGAAAAGGATAAGGGTTGGGATCGGCTGGCGTCAGTCGATGGGATTGTCGTGCCCGGTGGATTTGGCTATCGCGGCGTGGAAGGCAAGATCCTCGCCGCGCGTTTTGCCAGAGAGCGTGGCGTTCCCTATCTCGGACTCTGCCTCGGCATGCAGGTGATGTGCATTGAGTTTGCACGTGAC
>JAEUQZ010000186.1 GCA_016788965.1 Anaerolineae bacterium
CACCTCATCCAATGCCTGGGCCGTGGCCGGGTTCCGCTCCATATCGAACAGCGGGCAGCTTCCGAAGCACTTGCCCCTATCCATCAGGCACAGCCCTTGAATGCGGCCGTTGATCGACTGCTTGATGATCTTGACACGGCCATGCCCCACGAACCACAGGGAATTGGCGCTGTCGCCTTCCATGAAGATGATCTGGCCGGGTTGGTAACTCCGCCGAATCATCACTTCCGCCAGCCGCCGCACCTGTTCGACCGGCAGGTCGTGGAAGGCAGGAATGGCAGCCAGTTCCTCCACTTGAACGGGCAGATGGTCGATCATCTTCGCGGTCCACATCACTCAACGCTGCGTTGATTATATCCTCTCGATGGTCTGTTTGGTTTTCAAATACCTGGTCACTGAACAAGGGAGCGAGAGAGTACCACCGCCATTTCCTGTGCTAAAGCTGGGTTGGCTTGCACGCAAGTGCCAGTAACCTCTGCACATCCTTCACTGAAACTGTGCAAACTGCTCAAACATCTCTTGACAAAATCCACACTCCCTTATACGCTACAAGTGATGTTAATCGATTAATTTAATCGATTAGCCTCAGTCACTTAGGATTACTTGACAACACATTGAGGTTTATTGTGGCACGTCGCCTCTGGCACATTATTGAACGTGGCTTTTACCCCGATAGGCAACTCCATCACGAAACCATTTTCACGATAGGAAATGGTTATCTGGGCACACGCGGCTCGTTTGAAGAGGGCTACGAGGGAGATACCCCGTCTACACTGGTACATGGTATCTTCGACCATGCGCCGAACATGCTGGTTCCAGAACTGGTCAATGTTCCCAACTGGCTCCCCATACACATCACCATCGACGGCACTCCATTTCGCCTCGTCACACAAGCATCGGACTATATGCGGCCGCAAGATGGCCTCGTACTTGGGTTCGAGCGAATCCTTGAACTGGATCGGGGCATCCTGAGCCGTGAAGTTCTGTTCCGGGCGGCATCGGGCAATATCGTCCGGCTGATCTTTGAACGCTTCGCCAGCCTGGACAATGAACACATTCTGGCGCAGCGCGTGCGCGTGATCGCCGTGGACGGCAGCCCCCAGATCGAAGTGGAAGCCGCGTTGGATGGGGATGTCACCAATGCTGGGGCGCAGCACTGGCTTCCGGATATGACCGTGCTGGCGGAAAATGAGGTCATCGGGCTGGAGGCCAAGACTCAGCAAAGCAGCTACGTGGTCGGGATCGCATCAAAGCTCATTACCAAGTCAGCAGTTCAACATACAGGGAGCGGGCTGCAACCGGGGCTAAGGACTTCCCTGCAACTGGCACAAGAAGACGAAGCGGT
Organism: Anaerolineae bacterium; assembly: GCA_016788965.1. Taxonomy (GTDB): domain Bacteria; phylum Chloroflexota; class Anaerolineae; order Aggregatilineales; family Phototrophicaceae; genus CFX2. Next base: position 1,346 of record JAEUQZ010000186.1, read on the forward strand.
ATTCGACAAGATCAGCGTGATCTATTCCAGCCGCGATGTGACTGCGCCGTTGACCTCAGCAGTCGCAGAGGTTCAGAAAGCCGCGAAAACGGGCTATGACCAACTCCTGGCTCAACATACGCGCGAATGGTCGAAGTACTGGGAAACAGCCGATATCCTCATCGAAGGCGATGACGAGTGCCAGTTGGCGCTGCGCTTCACCACCTATCACATCCTGATTACGGCTCCACGTCACGATGAAAATGCCAGCATCGGTGCGAAGACGCTTTCGGGACTGGGCTATAAGGGTCATGTCTTCTGGGATACGGAGTTGTTCGCGCTGCCGCCGCTGACCCTCACGCAGCCGCAGCTTGCCCGTAACCTGCTGATGTACCGCTACCATCGCCTGCCTGGAGCGCGGCATAAAGCTCAGGCCAATGGCTTTGAAGGCGCGATGTTCCCGTGGGAAAGCACCGACACCGGAGAAGAAACGACTCCGCAGTGGTCAGACCCGCAGCCGGACGGCACGCGCATTCGCATCTGGACGGGCGATACTGAGCAGCACATCTCGACCGATATTGCCTATGGGGTCTGGCAGTACTGGCACTGGACGGGCGATGACGATTTCCTGAAGCGATATGGAGCCGAGATCATCCTCGATACGGCCGTTTTCTGGGGAAGCCGAGTCGAGGAAAAGAACGGACGCTATGAAATCTCCCAGCAGATTGGGCCAGACGAATATCACGAGAACGTCGATAACAGCGTCTTCACCAACCGGATGGTGGTGTGGCATCTGGAAACGGCGCTGAGCCTGCTGGACTGGCTGAAGAACCATGCCGCCAGCGACCATGACCGGCTGGCTGCGACGCTGAAGCTGACACCTGACCGGCTGGCGAAATGGCGCGACATCATCGCGCGGATGGTTATCCCTTTCGATGCCGAGAAGCAGATTCATATTCAGTTCCCTGGCTTCTTCGACATGGAGTACATCCCGGTTCCGAACTACACACCGCGCACCTCCAGCGTCCAGGCCATTGTGGGGCACAGCCGCAGCATTCAAAGCCAGGTCATCAAGCAGGCAGACGTGGTGATGATGATGGCGCTGCTCGGTGACCAGGTCGCCAACCGCGAGGTGATGCTGAATAACTGGAACACCTACTACCCGCGCACCGATCATGGCTCGTCTCTCAGTCCAGCTATGCATGCCTGGGTCGCCGGAAGATTGGGTCTGATGGAGACGGCTTACGACATGTTCCATCACGCCGTCCACATCGACCTGCACGACAACAAGGGCAATGTGCGGGACGGCATTCATGCGGCGGCCTGCGGTGGGGTATTCCAGGCGGTATTATTCGGTTTCTGCGGATTAGAGCTTACGCCGGAGGGGCCAAAGCTCGTCGAGCCGCGCCTGCCCGAACACTGGCGGCGCGTGCAATTCAATGTGTATTACCGGGGTGCAAAGCATACCTTCGAGGTAGGCGGCCCCGCGTAAGGCAGCCCCATCCGCGCGAGGGGTTCGCAGTGGCGAGAAGATCGCGCTTGAAATGGAATTGTTGAACTGTAGTGGAGGATAGATCAATGCGTAATGTCCGTTTCGTGCTGTTGGTCGTGGCCGTTCTGGCGCTGGTGAGCGTCAGCCTGGTCAGCGCGCAGCAGACCACCGTCCGTCTGGCGGGCTGGTCCTCGTCGGATGCCGAGAACGCCGCTCTGGAAGCGATGGTGGCGGCCTTCGAAGAAGCCAACCCGGATATCAATGTAGAATTGACGTTTGCTCCTGAGTACGAGACCTTCATGCAGACGGGCTTCGCCAGCGGCGATTACCCGGAAGTGTTCTATGTGGACAGCTTCCGTCTGCAGGACTGGGCCTCGGCTGGCGTGCTGGAGCCGTATGGCGACCAGATCACCGAACCCGATGACATCTATGTCTCGCTGCGCGACATCTTCACCTATGAAGAGCAGCTCTACTGTGCGCCCAAGGACTTCTCGACCCTGGCGCTGGTCTACAACACCGACCTGTTCGAAGCGGCTGGCCTGAACGCCCCGACCAACTGGGAAGAATTCGTGGCGGCGGCGGAAGCCCTGACCAGCGGTGATGTCGTCGGCCTGACGACCGGCATCGAACTGCCGCGCTTCCTGCCCCTGCTGTACCAGAACGGCGGCGCCATCTTCGCTGAAGACGGCACCATCGGCCTGAACAGCGAAGAAGCAGTGGGTGCGGTGGATGCCTTCCTGAGCTTCTACACCAACGGCTTCGCCAAGTCCCCGGCGGACCTGGGCGCGGGCTGGGCGGGTGAAGCCTTCGGCCAGGGCAAAGCAGCCATGACCATCGAAGGCAACTGGATCATCCAGTACCTGTTCGACCAGTTCCCGGACACCAACTGGGCTGTGGCCGAACTCCCCGTTGGCCCGGCTGGCCCGGCCACGATGGCCTTCACTGTGTGCTACGGAGTGGCGGCGGCGGCGAACAACGCCAACCTTGAAGCCTCGATCAAGCTGGCAGACTTCCTGACCGGCCCCGAAGGCGCGCAGATGGTGGCGGCGGGCGGCTTCGGCCCGATGCCGGCCCGCGCCAGCGCGGCGGAAGCATGGCTGACGGCGCGCGGTGAGGAATTCGCCCCGTTCGTGGCGGGCGGCGAGTACTCGCGTCCGTGGTCGTTCCCGCCCGGCTTCGGCAGCTTCATCGATGCCTTCAACAATGGTCTGAATGAAGGCGTCAAGGGCAACCTGACGGCAGCGGAAGTCGTCGAACAGGCGGCGGAAGCGGCGCAGGAAGCGCTCGAAGAATCGATGTAGGGCCGCGGCCCTCATGATTTGCCGGGGGCTGTGGCCCCCGGCAAACTGATGAAAAATCGCCGAGTCAGGGACTGAAAGCCCTGCTCCGTTACAAACTCAACCCGCGTTCTAGTGTAAAGGGTTGTCTTATGACTGACGCGAGAGCCGTTTCTGTCCCCGCTGCGCGCGTCACGACCCAGGCTGACAAACGCATGCAAGAGATCATCGCCGGATGGATATTCATTGCCCCGGCCTTCATCGTCTTGTTCGTCTTCCTGGTGCTGCCGATGATCGCGGCCCTGTTCTTCAGCCTGACCAACTGGAACGGCATTACGCCGCTCTTCACGCGGGAAGGTGCCTTCAACCCACAGGCGTTCGATATGGTGGGGCTGGAGAATTTCCAGCGGTTGCTGTTTGAAGATGGCACCCGGCAGCGAGCGTTCTTCACAGCGCTCAAGAACACGGTTTACTTCGTGTTGGGTGTGGTGCCGACGCAAACGCTGCTGGCGCTGCTTCTGGCGGTGATCGTCAATCAACGCTGGCTGAAGGGGAAAGGTCTTTTCCGTACCGCTTTCTATTTCCCCTCGATCAGCTCGTCCGTGGTCATCTCGCTGATCTTCATGTTCCTCTTCGCCAGCAATGGCATCATCAACCAGGGCATCAAGGCGCTGTTCCCGGCCTACCAGAACATCACCTGGCTCAACGACGCCACCGGCATCCTGCACGCCATCCTGGGTGTCTTCGGGGTCACGCGTGACACGGCGGGCGCCTGGGCCACGACCGAAGTGGTGGGCATTCGGCTCTGGGATTGGATCAGCGGGCCGAGCGTGACGCTGCTCACGATTATGATCCTGAACACCTGGACGACCATCGGCACCATGATGATCATCTTCCTCGCGGCGCTCCAGAACATCCCCGGCCAGGTGTATGAGGCGGCGACAGTGGATGGCGCCAATACCCGGCAGATCTTCCGCAAGATCACCGTGCCGCTTCTGCGCCCGACGACCTTTTTCGTCATCACCCTGGGTCTGATCGGCACCTTCCAGGTCTTCGACCAGATCTACGTCATCTCCAGCGGCGGCCCGGCGGATACCACGCTGACGATTGCCTATCTGGTCTTCCGCAGCGGGTTTGATGACCAGCGCATGGGACTGGCGACGGCCACGGCCATCGTCCTGTTCATCATCATCTTCCTGTTCACCCTGCTTCAGCGCCGCATCACCGGCGGCGATAAAGCCCAATAAGGAAGGAGGCGAACCATGGCCGCAGTCACTTTCGAGCAGGTCGGGGAGCGCACCCCCTTCCAGCAGTTCATGGGGCGGGTGATGCCCATCGTCGGCTACGCCGTGCTCATCATCGCGGCGCTCACGCAGATCCTGCCCTTTGTTTTGACGGTGACGAACTCCTTCAAGTGTTTGCCCGCCGTCAACGCTGCGCCCGCCGCCGTCATCCCGCTGCCGCCCTTCGGTGTGCAGTGCCGGGACGCCGACGGCGACACCCTCTCGGCAGAAGCGACGAGTACCGCGATCAGCTTCAACCCGACGCTGGAAGGCTACGAGCAGGTGTTCCAGCAAAACCTGGGCTTGTGGCTACTGAATTCCGCCATCTTCTCGGTAGTGGTCATGCTGCTGCGCCTGGTATTCTGCTCGCTGGCGGGCTACGCGCTGGCGCGCATCAAGTTCCCTGGCAGCCGCCTCCTATTCGTCGGCATGCTGGGAACGATGATGATCCCCGGCATTGTGCTCCTGATCCCGCGCTTCATCATCCTGCGCCAGCTCGGCATGATCAACAACTACAGCGGCATCATCATCCCGCTGATGGTGGACGCCTTCGGCATCTTCCTGATGAAGCAGTTTTTCGAGACGATCCCCAACGAGATCGAAGAGGCGGCGCAGGTGGATGGCGCCAACCGCTTCGTGATGTTCTTCCGGGTCATCCTGCCGATGGCTACCCCAGCGCTGACAGCGCTGGCGATCTTCAGCTTCCAGGGCATGTGGAACAACTTCCTGGACATCCTGATCGTCGTGGGCGGCAATCAGAACCTGTGGAACCTGCCGCTGGGTCTTTCTTTCCTGCGCGGGGCCTCCGGCGAGGCGCTCATCTGGAACGAGTTCCTGGCCGGATCGGTGGTGACGACTCTGCCGATGGCGATTATCTTCTTTGCCTTCCAGCGGTACTTCGTAGAAGGGACAAACTACTCCGGGTTGGCGGGGCAATAGCCGATGCTGACCGGGCTGCGCGTCGGTTGGCGCGGGCTGCGTCACCTGCAAAACCGGGGCTACCTGTATGTCTGGGCGAACGTCTTCTGGGCGGTGCTGACCGTACTGGTCATCACCGCCCCAGCAGCCTGGGCCGGCCTGGCGCGGATGAGCTACCTGCTCCACCGCCAACCTTCGGCCAGCCTGGATGATTTCTGGGAAGGCTTTCGCCAGAATTTCCGGCGCACGATTCCGCTGGCGCTGTTCAACGCCCTATTCCTCGTCATCACCATCAGCAATTGGATCAGCTACGCCAACCGGGATGGGGTGGGGTTCGCTCTCCTGCGGAGCATCTGGGTCATCAGCCTGATCGTCGTGTTCGCGCTCCAGTTCTTCGGTTGGTGCTTCTTCTTCGCCATGAAGCAGCCGTCGCTCCTGGGAGCGGCACGGAATGCTGGGGTGATGATGATTCAGAGTCCGCTGTTCACGCTGGGGATTCTGCTGGTCGCGGCGATCCTGATGATTGTGAGCGTATTCTTGCCAGCAGCATGGTTTCTGCTGACGGGCGGGGCGCTGGCTGCGATTGCGAACAGCGCGGTACTGGATCGGCTGCGGGCAGCGGGGATCGAAAAAGCACCCACATTCGCTGAAGATGAGGTAGTGGATGCGTCGTTCACCGATGTGTAGCGAGCATCGGTGCGTTGACAAACGAAACCAAACGCTTTACAGTGACGAGGAATTCCAAGACACAAGACAAAGACACAACCTTCCTGCAAGGCAGTAGACCAACCTATGCCCACAATCAAGGATGTCGCCCGCGAGGCCGGAGTCTCAGTGGCGACGGTTTCCTATGTGCTGAACAATAAGCCCGCCGGGGTGAGTGAACAGACCCGTCAGCGGGTGCTGGATGCGGTCGAGCGGCTGGGTTATACGCGGAACATCACGGCCCGCAACCTGCGATCCAACGAGACGCGGCTGATCGGGTACGCTTTCATGGATTCTCCCAATCCGCGACCCAACACGATTCTGGAACACTTCGCCTTTCATCTGGCGCGGGAAGCATCGGCGGCGGGGTATCATCTGCTGACCTTCACGTATCCGCATGATGACCCCGTGCCAGTTTACGATGAACTGATCCGCACGGGACGGGTAGACGCTTTCATCCTTGCCAGCACCGAACAAAACGATCCGCGCATCCATCATCTGATCGAACGGCAGTTCCCGTTCGTGAGCTTCGGGCAGGCCGCTCCCAACTGGGATTTCAACTGGGTGGACACCGATGGTCAGCTTGGCGTCCACAAAGCAGTCGATTACCTGATCAGGCTGGGACATCGCCAGATCGCCATGGTGACATGGCCGGAAGACTCGCTAACCGGAAATCTGCGGTTGGCGGGCTACCTTCAGGCACTCCAGGATGCCCATATCCCACCTGATCCCGCCTACATCATCCGCGCGGAATATGGCGAAGCGGTTGGGCAGCTCGTGTTCGACCAAATGGCCTGCCTGCCCGCGTCCCGGCAGCCGACGGCCTTCGTGACGGTGAGCGATATGACGGCGATCAGCCTGATGAGCGAAGCCGAACGACGCGGCCTGGTAGTCGGCAAGACGGTTTCGGTGATCGGGTTCGATGACGAGCCGATGAGCCGCTATCTGCGACCTTCGCTGACCAGTTTGCGCCAGCCCATTCAGGAGATCAGCTACGAGCTGATCGACATCGTGGGCGAAATCCTGAGCGGGCGGACAACGGAAACCCGGCAGTTGTTGATGCCCCCGGAACTAATGGTGCGCGAGTCTACCGGACCGCTGGCGCAGTAAGGGACGGGAGTTCATGCCGTTTCCCATCTCGCCTGCCTCGTCTCACCATCCTGAGATTCTTCGATTGGATCAACCAAAGTGAAACTCCCATCGCCGCAGATGGGAGTTTCCTGTTCATTCACCTTGATGCCATCGGAGAGTGGATTATTCGGGGATAAGTGTCGGCTTACCCAACCAGCTTGCTCAGATCCTCGAAGCTGCGAATGGCTTCGGGAACCGTGCCGCATTCGACACTGAAGACGATATCGCGTTTGCAGGTCTTGACGATATCGATCACGCGCTTCCAATCCACCACACCCTCGCCGCAGGCGCAGCCGACGGGTGTCCCCGTGGTCTTGCCACGCTCGGCATCGCTCTGCTGCATACTGATGTCTTTGGCGTGCAGATGCACCAGCCGATCCTTGACATGCTCCAGCCACACATACGGGTCGGATCCGCCCGCCAGGTAGCTGTTCCCGGTATCGTAGTTGATGCCAATGCTGGGGGAATTGACCAGCGCGTGAATCCGATCCAGACCGTCCGGGGTCTTGCTGTACTGCTGGTGCGGTTCCAGGCCGATCAGTATGCCGTGCCGCTCCGCGACCATCGAGGCCTCGGTGAGCGTGTACTTCATCAAGGTGAAGTCCATCTCCTGAGTTGTCCATGGAGGCTTGGGGCCTTCGTCCGTATTGACGACCGGCGCGCCAGCATCGGCGGCCCAGCGGATCGCCTGTTTCAGGTATTCCACACTGATTTCCGGCTTGCACAGCGGTGTATGGCTGGAAAGGCCGGAGAGCTTGATGCCGTGCTTATCGCACAGATCGCGTACCCAGAGCGGATCATCATACATGGATACACTGTGGAAATAACGGGCTTCGCTGAGCAGTTCGCGCCCCAGATGCACCATCGGCTCGATGTACTGGTAGCCGATCTCGGCAGCCTTGGCGACCCCCCAGTCAAACGGTTTGTCATGATGGCGCACGAACTCCATGTTCACGCCTAACAGAATGTTGCCCATGTCTATTGCTCCTTAGCGGGCTTTCGCCGCGATTCGAGTGTTGGCGTCGGTCACCAGTTCGCGCACCCAGGCCAGGCTGCGTTCGATCATCGGCCCGCCTTGACCTTCGCACTCGATGCTGACCACGCCGTCATAGCCAATTTCTACCAGGATGTCGAAGCATTTCCTGATATTGTCCACATTCGCGCCATCACCAATGGCTGTATGACTTACGGCAATGCCGGTCAGTTCGCCGCGCATGGAGGCCGCCAGCGATTGGCTCACATCCTTGACATGCACATGACTGACCTTGTGCTTGAAGCGTTGCAGGAAAGCAACCGGGTCTTGTCCAGCAATGAATGTGTTCCCGGTGTCCATGTTCATACGCAGGTGCGGCGTATCGAAGAAGTTGAGCATCTGCTCCATGAACTCCGGCTTGGTCGTATAGTAGCCGTGCGGCTCGATGTTGATGGTCATGCCGTAGCGAGCCGCCGTTTCCAGAACCATGCCGTAAGAGCGTTTCATCATCTCCATGGCCTGGTCGTCAGTCAAACCAGCCGGGGCAAATCGGTCATCGGTTGTGTCGATGCGGGTGCAGCCGACCAGATAAGCCCAACGGATCGAGTTGTTGATATAGGTCACGCCCAATGATGACCCCGTTGGCAGCGAGATTGGAAAGGCGGC
>JAEUQZ010000187.1 GCA_016788965.1 Anaerolineae bacterium
GCAGCGTCCGCAGCGGCCTGAACGACCTGGCTGGCCGTCTGAACTGATCCGGTCGAGTCTCTGACTGTCGAACCACAGAGACACGGAGAACACAGGGGAATTCGCTTCTCTGTGCCCTCTGTGGCTCTGTGGTTTTGTTTTGCCTATAGTCATGTTGGTGCATCACTTCTGTCTCGGACGCCAAGAATGGCGTCCCTACGGGGCATAAAGGGTCTTGTAGGGACGGGCTTCTGCCCGTCCGTTTGGAGGGGCGTGCGATGTGTCGGTTGTCTGATCTGATCCGTTCGGTTCCGGGAGTGATCCGCGTCACGGGCGATGCCGCTGTGACCGCGCCCGTGGTCGAAGACAACCGCGAGGTGCAGCCCGGCGGAATCTTCGTCGCCCGGCCCGGCATGGCCGTCGATGGGCACGACTTCATCCCGGATGCCATCCGCCGGGGAGCCGCCGCCATCGTCGGTGAGCGCGACATCTCTGAACTGGATGTGCCCTACGTTCAGGTCGAGAATGCCCAGGAAGCCGCGGGCTGGCTGGCCGCGGCTGCGTGTGGGCATCCCTCGCGCCACATGGTCATCCTCGGCGTGACCGGAACCGATGGCAAGACCACCACCAGCACCTTCATCCACAGCATCCTGCAAGCCGCGACGGGCGGCAGAGCTGGACTGGTCAGCACGGTCGCAGCCACCATTGGCGATCAGACCGTCGATACCGGCTTCCATGTCACCACGCCGGGCGCGCCCCAGATTCAGGCTTTCCTGGCGCGGATGGTCGCGGTCGGCCTGACGCACTGCGTCGTCGAGATGACCAGCCACGGCTTGGCCCAGGGGCGGCTCAACGGCATCGATGTCGATGTGGCCGTCCTCACCAACCTGACCCACGAGCATCTCGATTACCACGGCACATTCGAAAATTACCGCGCCGCCAAAGCCCGCCTGTTCGAGATGCTGGATCGCTCCCGCCGCAAACCCGGCCAGCCCAAGCTCAGCGTCCTGAACGCTGACGACCCCAACGAACCCTTTTTCGCCCGCATCCGGGCGGATCGCGTGCTGCGCTACAGCCTGGAGGCCGCCTCTGGCTGCCGCGCCGAAGGCATCACCTTCACGCCAGCCGGGACACACTTCCGCGTTGAGGGGCAGCCCGACACCTACACGATCCATCTGGCCGGCCGCTACAACGTCGCCAACGCCCTGGCCGCCATCAGCGCCGCGCAAGGGTTGGGTATTGCTTCTGCCCACATCCAGACCGGCCTGGCCGCCGTGCGAGCCATCCCCGGCCGCATGGAGCGCATCGATGAAGGCCAACCCTACACCGCCATCGTGGACTTTGCCCATACGCCCAACGCGCTCGAAAACGCGCTGAAAGCCGCCCGCGACATGCTCCCATCCGGTGGGCGCTTGATCGCTGTGTTCGGTAGCGCCGGGCTGCGCGACCGCGAGAAGCGCCGCCTGATGGCCGAGGTCTCGGCGCGGCTGGCCGATTTCACCGTGTTGACTGCCGAAGACCCCCGCACCGAGTCGCTCGACATGATCCTGGAAACGATGGCTGAGGCAGCCGCCTCACAGGGAGCCATCGAGGGGCAGACCTTCATCCGCGTCCCGGATCGCGGCCAGGCGCTCTACCGTGCCTGCCAGATGGCACGGCCGGGCGATATCGTCATCGCCTGCGGCAAAGGCCACGAGCAGAGCATGTGCTTCGGTACAGTCGAATACCTCTGGGATGACCGCGAGGCGCTGCGGGCAGCCATCCAGGGCAATCCCCTGCGAACCCTACCGACCGCGCCTTCACTCTAGCGGTGGCTGCCCGTCGGTCAGGTGGCCCGGTTTCGTGGTACAATCCGCCCCAGCAGGAGGTCTGATGCTTGATTTAGGCATTGTCATCGTCAACTGGAATACCAGAGACCTGCTCCGCCGCTGTCTGGAGACCGTGACGGCCAGCACGGGCGACTTCCGCTTTCAGACCGTCGTGGTCGATAACGCCTCCACCGATGGCAGCGCCGACATGGTGCGGGCGGAGTTCCCTTCCGTCCAGGTCATCACCAGCCCCACCAACGGCGGCTTCTCTTACGGCAACAACCTCGGCCTGCGTCACCTCGGCTTTCGCGGTCAGGGCGATGTCGATGCGGACGCCCCGCGTTACGCGCTCCTGCTCAACCCGGATACCGAAGTTCCGCCGGATGCCTTCGATCAGATGGTGCGCTACATGGATTCGCGCCCGGAGATTGGTGTCGCCGGGCCGAAGCTGGTGCTGGCTGATGGCAGCCTCGATCTGGCCTGCCGCCGCAGCTTCCCGACCCCGCTGGTCTCCTTCTACCGTTTTTCCGGGCTTTCAAGATTGTTTCCCAACCATCCCCAGTTTGGGCGCTATAATATGACCTTTGTCGATCCCGACCAGGAGATCGAGGTCGATTCGGTCGTGGGAGCCTACATGCAGGTGCGGCGCGAGGCCATTGCCCAGGCCGGCCTGCTGGATGAAGCCTTCTTCATGTATGGAGAGGATTTAGATTGGGCGTTCCGAATAAAAAAGGCCGGCTGGAAGGTGTTCTATCACCCGCAGGTCGTGGTTCGGCACGTCAAGCGGGCCGCCAGCCGCAAGAGCCGCAAGGCGCAGTTCGAGTTCCAGCGGGCGATGCTGATCTTCTACCGCAAGCACTACCAGCAGACGACCCCCAGGCCGCTGCACTGGATGGTGCTGGCGGCGCTGCTGGTCAAGGGCGGCCCCAAGCTCCTGCCGGAGATGCGCCAGCCGCTCCCATCGGGGGCCTGACGCCAACACCTTCCCGTGTCCCGGCGCACAACCGGGTGCGAACCGCCCTCAGCATCCTGCAGGTCAGCGTCGATGCCTTCCTGCTGACGGCTGGCTTTGTGCTGGCCTATGTCGGGCGCGAGGCGCTTCCATTTTTCGGCATCCCCGATGTGCAGCCCGACTTCATTCTCTACCTGCCGACCATCGCTCTGCACGTTGCCCTCATCATGGCGATGTTCTACTTCTCGCGCCTGTATCATCTCCCCCGGGCCATCAGCCGCATCGACCATGCCCGCCGGGTCACCGGGATCGTCACCGTCGGATCGCTGCTGGTCTTCGGCATTCAGGCCATCCTCTTCGACGATACGATCTTCGGCGTGGATTATCCGCGCAGCCTGCTGTTTTACGTCTGGGTGTTCTGCGTCGTCCTGGTCATCCTGGGGCGGGAGACGTTACAGAACTTCCGCTATCAACTGCGGAAGCGGGGCATTGCCCGCGACAACCTCATCATCGTCGGCAATGGCAAGATTGCTCGCGATATCGCCCGCAAGATTAAAAGCAATCCCGCGCTCGGCTATAACACCGTCGGCGTGGTCATCAACGGCAAGACTCGCACGCGCGGCAGCATCTCCGGTTTCCCGGTGATCGGCATTTACGTCGATCTCCCCATGCTGATCGATACCCTCAGCGTCGATCAGGTCATCATCGCCCTGCCGGATGCCCAACGTGCCGAGATCATCAGTCTGATTACGCTGTGCGAACGCGGCCGGGTGGACATCAAGATTTACCCGGACGTGTTCGCCTATATTGCCGGTGATCTGAGCGTCGATGACCTCAGCGGCACGCCGCTGCTCACCGTCCGCGATATCGCTATGCGCGGCTGGCGGCTAAGCCTCAAGCGCGGCCTGGACATCATCGGCTCCCTGTTCGGGATGATCTTCCTCTCCCCGGCCATGCTCCTAACTGCGGTGCTGATCCGGCTCGAATCCGAAGGCCCGGTTTTCTACACCCAGGAGCGCATGGGGCTGGATGGCCGCCCCTTCCACATGATCAAGTTCCGCACCATGCGCCAGGATGCCGAAGTCGGTGGCCCCGGCTGGACGGTCAAGGATGATCCCCGGACCACCCGGATGGGCCGCTGGATGCGGAAGACCAACTGGGATGAAATCACCCAGCTCATCAATGTGCTGGTCGGCCAGATGAGTCTGGTCGGGCCGCGCCCAGAGCGCCCCGTTTATGTCCAGCAGTTCCGCCAGCGCGTTCCCCGCTATATGGAACGCCACCGCGAAAAAGCTGGGATGACTGGCTGGGCGCAGGTCAATGGGCTGCGCGGCGATACCTCGATTGCCGAGCGCACCGAATATGACCTGTGGTACATCGAGAACTGGTCGCTCTGGCTGGACATCCGCATCATCATCCGCACCGTCTGGAACACACTGTCTCGGCGCAACTCGAATGCCTATTGAGGATGCCCCCATGGACCTGGAGACGCTGACGGCGGCCATGCACGCCTTCGTCGAAAGCAAAGGCTGGTACGCCCCCGACTCACCCCATCCCCAGACGCCGAAGAATGTGGCAATCTCATTGGCGCTGGAAGCAAGCGAGGTGCTGGAACACTTCCAGTGGAGCAACACCGCCGCCGATCCCGCCGAACTCAGCGGCGAACTGGCCGACGTGCTGCTCTATTTGCTTCAGCTTGCCAGCCTGCACGGGATCGACCTGGGAGCCGCCGTGATGGACAAACTCCAGCATAACCAGGGCCGCGATTGGACGTGATGCGCCTTCAGTTCACCCTGGGCAGTTCCGCGCAGTCCCCGCTTTCCACCACCACATCCGCTCGCACCCACGACCCGTTCAGCAGCCGAAACCAGGTTTGTCCAGCAGCATCGACAGCCTGCCCATCGGCCGCGGCGGTCTGGTCTGCCGCCAGCGATCCGACCTGATCGAACATCGTGCCCGGCCCGCTGCGCTGCCGCACATCCCCAATCGCCGTTACCCGGCAGGTCGTGAAGACAGGCGGCGCTGGCGTGGCTGCCGGATCAGCCGATCCCTCCGCCAGGACATCCCCTGTGCTCAGGCTGACCGCATAGCTTCCCGCTCCGGTCAGGATCACCCGGTAGCTCACCGCCTGCCCCACGGTAAACACCAGCGTGGTCAGGCTGCCGTCAGCCTGCGTTTTATACGGTTGGATCGCGCCCGCAGGGGACTCCAGCGACAGCGTAATGTCGCTCTCGCCAGTGCGGGTCAAGGCCAGACTGATGACATCAGCCTGGAACGCAGCATCGCTTGTGTACACGGCCACCGTGTTCTGATCGTCAAGCGTGCCCGTCACGGCGGTGTCTGCTGTGAGCGTGCCATTGTTCAGCGTATCGCGTATATCCCCAGGCGACAGGTACAGCGTATAGGCCGCGCCGTCCGGCACATCCAGCCGCAGTGTATGATCCGAGTCCGGTTGCAGACGGTAGGTGTGATAGACCTTCCCGCCGATGATCGAAACCGTCGGCCACAGATTCGGGCCGTTATTGGGTCGTATTCCCTGGATAATCAAACTCTGGACTTCCCTGGCCGCCGGGCCATCGATCTGCATGGTGAACGCGGTATCCGTCGGCAGGCCGATCAGCGCGAACTCGGCATAGCCACCCAGCGGATCAGGCGATTGAATCACGGCGCTGGCATCCAAACCCATGATGCTCGGTACATCGCCGCTGCCCGCCCACAGGCCATTCCCCGGCGTGATCTCCAGCGTGTACGGCTGTGGGTCGGTAGCCGGGATGCGAATCTGGTAGCGTCCCGGTTCGGTCAGATTGAAGACCTGTACCTCGTGATTACGGGTTGAAGCGAGCGGAAACTGTTCCGTTAAGGTGGCCGCGTCACGCACGCTGTAGACGAGTGGCCTGTCCGGGCTGGTCAGGCGGATGGTGATGACGCCGGGCGACGCGATTTCAAGAAGATAGACGGCCGGCTCATCCGACGATGTGGTATCCGTGATCGGCTGTCCCACTGCCAGAACCACCCGCGGTTCGGTGAGGTCGCCTGGCTCCAATGCCAGCGTATAGTCGGCATCCACGGTCGCATCGGAGACGACTTCGATCTGAAAGGGCGCGCTCCCTGTCAGGACATACAGGAATCGTTGGTTGCCATCGTCCGACCCCCAGGCATCCACGAATGGAATATCCATGTCGGTGCTGTCGTAGAGATCGAAGTACACCGCCGAACCCTGCGGCGAGGTCAGCGTGAAGGTCACGATGTCGTCGGATCGAACGCCTTCGATGTCATAGATCACGACTGCGCTCGCTGCATCCGTGGCGCGGATTCTTCCGCTCACCACCTCGCCAGGACGCAGCGCAGACTCCTGGGCATCCGTCCCGCGTGGTGCAATAGGCAGGCCAAGCAGTGCCACCACTATGAAAAGGAACAGCCGCAGATTTCGCATCGCGTTACCCATCCTGGGATTCCGAATCCATCATCATCGAGTCTACAGTAGACATTGGCCGCGCTGCCTGACGGTTGGTCTGCGTCCTCTCCTCTCCCGCCGCCCGCCAATTCCTGGTATCATCATGTGCCGATTGTTGCCAACCGATAGGATTGCCGCCCATGCGAATGACTCAGTTGTTCAGCCAGACCCTGCGTGAAGCGCCCGGCGATACCGATATCGCCAGCCATCAACTCCTGCTGCGAGCCGGATTCATCCGCCCGCTGGCTGCCGGCATCTTCAGCTATTTGCCGCTGGCCCGCCGCGCCATGACCCGCATCGAGGCCGTCATCCGCGAAGAGATGGATGCCATCGGCGGCCAGGAGATCACCATGCCGGTCGTGCATCCAGCAGACATCTGGCAGGAGACCGGACGCTGGTATCGCATCGGCCCGGAGATGGGGCGCTTCCAGGATCGCGCTGGCCGCGACATGGTGCTGGCGATGACCCACGAAGAAGTCGTCGGTGATCTCGTCCGCAAGGAAATCCGTTCCTACCGCCAGCTTCCGGCAATGATCTATCACATCCAGACCAAATGGCGTGACGAGCCGCGCCCCCGCGCCGGCCTGATCCGCGTGCGCGAATTCACCATGAAGGACAGCTACAGCCTGGACGCCGATTGGGAAGGGCTGGACAAACAGTACCGCGCCCATTACATCGCCTACTTCCGCATCTTCAACCGCTGCGGGCTGCCCGTCATCGCGGTCAAATCTGATACGGGCATGATGGGTGGGCGGCTGGCCCACGAGTTCATGTTCCTGGCTCCGATTGGCGAAGATACCTTACTGCTCTGCGATTCGTGTGGGTTCTCCGCCAACCGCGAAGTTGCCCGCTTTGGCAAAGAAGTGATTGACGAAACCCCGACGCTGCTGGACATGGAGAAGGTGGCGACGCCTAATACGACGACCATCGAGTCGCTGGCGAAGTTCCTGAACATCCCCGAGTCGCATACCGCCAAAGCCGTGTTCATGGTGGCAACCATCCCCGAAGGCGAGCAGGACACTGAGCGTTTTGTGCTGGTCATCGTGCGCGGCGACCGCGAAGTCAACGAGACCAAGCTGATCAACGCTGTCAAAGCCAAAGCCATGCGTCCCGCCCGCGACGAAGAAATCCGCGCGACCGGCGCGGTCGCCGGTTACGGCTCGGCCATCGGCGTGAAGAATGCCCTGGTCGTCGTCGATGAGATGATCCCGACCTCGCCCAATCTGGTCGCCGGAGCCAATGAGTCCGGTTATCACTTCCTCAACGTCAATTATGGCCGCGACTTCAAAGCCGATATCGTAGCCGATATCATCTCCGCCCGGGATGGCGATCCCTGTCCGAACTGCGGTCAGCCGCTCCGTACTGTGCGCGGTGTCGAAGTCGGCAACATCTTCAAGCTGGGCACGCGCTACAGCGACAGCCTCGGTTGCTCTTTCCTCGACCAGGAGGGCAAGTCTCGTCCAATTATCATGGGGTCGTATGGCATCGGCGTTGGCCGCTTGCTGGCCTGCGTCGCCGAGCAGCACCATGACGACAAGGGCTTGATCTGGCCGATCTCGGTTGCTCCCTACGCGGTCTATCTCGTCGTTATCCCCGATGAGCAGGCGAAGGCGGCTGGCGAGCAGTTGTACACCGCTCTGCGCGAGGCAGGTGTGGACGTGCTGATCGATGACCGTGACGAACGCGCCGGCGTCAAATTCAATGACGCCGATCTGATCGGCCTGCCGATCCGCCTGACCGTCAGCAAGAAGTCGATGGAGAAGGGGGGTGTCGAACTCAAGCGCCGCGACCAGGACGGCATCCGCCTGATCCCGCTGGCCGAGGTCGTCACCCAGGTGCAGGCCGAAATCCAGACCCTCTGGACTGAACTCCGCGCCGGCGTCCGCAACGTCGAATACCGCGATTAGCCGCCGGAAATCCGCGCGGCATCGGCCATCTTCGCCCGGATACGTGCCTGATCGGTCGGGCTGTAGCTCTCGAAGCGGGGAGGAAGTCGTTCATAATCGACTTCCTCGCTGAAGTTCGGCACACTGCCAAACGTGAAGTTGTACACCGCGCCGAGATCGACTCTCACGGTGTCATCCCCCAGCAGCGGGATTTCCAGCGTAGGGATCGGATCATCGACACCGAATCCCTGAACGTTCACGCTGCTGTCCTCGTAGATCGCTGCCGGGATGGTCAGGGTCGTATAGTAGGCGAACGCGCCTTGCGCCGGATACACCGGCAGCGTGGCAATCACCGGACGGCTCTGATGCAGGTAGTCGATTTCCACGAACACGATCCCACCCTGGATCGCCCCGACCCGCTTGGCATTGTACTCATAATAACCCGGATGCGGTGGCTTATTGGTCGGCGACAACAGTTCGAGCCAGGCCACCGTTTGCTCGCCGCGCTGCGCGTCCAGCGCCCGGATCGCCACCGCCCCCAGGTATTCGTCTGGAGTCTCGAAGGCGTCGATCACAGGAACCTGAATCGCGCCGCTGGCCGGACGTTCCGCCACCGCCGCGCTCGCACCGGATGGATGCGGCCGGATGCGCTGCACCGCGACATCCGGTTCAGCCTGCCGCAGCAGCCACTCGCGCATGTCCGAGGTGCTGGCGCGAATCTGGAACGACCGCTGCGCTGAGGCCCGATACCCCGGCGGCAGCAGGGCGGAAATCGCCCGCGCCAGATCGACGATGTGATTCAGGTGGAACTCTTCCCAGCCTGCCGCGCGGTTTTGCAGGATGCTGTGCAGGTGGGCATTCACGCCTGTGTAGAGATTGCTGCTGGATCGGATCGCCATGCTGCTGCCTCAGCCCGGTTTCTTTCCTCCATCATACAATAGACTCTATTCCAGGCAGGGCCGCAAATGGCGCAGCTCCGCTTGCAAAACCCGAATCGACCGCCTCAGCTATCCCATTATGCATTGATCCTAACACCATCATGCAAGATTCATCATTGAATCTTAACGAATGTCTGTTATGATTTTCACAAATATCGCTACAATAGATGCTGCAACGGAAACGGTTCCAATCACGTACAATGATCTGAGCATGGCTGCTAAGCCGGATAGAGGTTCTGAGAAAAGTGTTACGAAAGGTTAATTTAAGTTGGGGCAACTTGTTGTATAATCGGCCTTTGTCCATTTGGTCGTTTATACCGTGGACGACCGCTGGCAAGTTTGCTATTCTGCACATAGAAAACGAGTTCATCTTACCGGTAGACTACAGGATCGGGTTGCTCAATCAAAAATTGCGCTGCGCCCTACCACCGGCTCCATTGTGGTCTGGTGGTATCGATTATTAGGAAACTGTCATGGCTGCTTATTTGATTGTCGATGTCGATGATCTCCTGCTCGGGTTCAACAACCGGGGCATCTCCGTAGATGTCCAGGAGTTGGCGGTCGGGCTGCGCGGCGGCGCGGCGCTGGCGGCTGGTCTGTTCAGCGCGGAAAGCCTGAAGGCGGTCGCCGTTGCCAACTGGGGCGCGCATGGCCCCGCCGGAACCAACTTCCAGCGCATCTTCCGCTCGGCCGGCTACGATGTCTTCGACATGCCCCGCCGCGAAAGCCTCGCCGATGCG
>JAEUQZ010000188.1 GCA_016788965.1 Anaerolineae bacterium
CACCACCAGCAGCACCAGATAGCTGACCTGAATCTGCGCCAGATTAGAGGCCAGCGGCGGCAGCAGTTCCAGCCCGGTCGCCGTTTGCAGGAATTCGCGCGTCGGCTGGTAAATGTCGCCGAAGCGCACGAAGCCGACGGCGGCCACGTTGCCTTCCGGGTCGCGCACGTTCTGGAAGGTCGGCCCCTGCGGCAGGAAGGCCACCGCGCCAATCGCCAGCACCCCCAGGATCGTCCAGAACGTAATCTGCCAGATGTAGCCGCTCAGCAGCGCCCGCGGTTCTTCCGGGGCTGCATGTTCTTCCTCATGATGTTCTTCGCCGTGGACATTCATCCGCGGATCGAACCCGCCCATCCCCCAGACGAAGGTGAATGCCGAGAGGAACGCCCCCAGCGTGAAGGCCGGCCCCACGTAGGCATACGGGTTCACCGGGTCAGGATCAAGCCCCTGGATCAACCGGATCACGATAGCGATAAGCGCGCCAACGACGAAACCGATGATCCCCATCGGGACTGCGCGGGCAAGTCCGGGTCGCATACCACTTCCTCCAATGCAGGCGTGTGGTGCTGCGGGAAACGCAGCGCCGCTAATGGTCTTTTTGATAAACGGCGGCCTCGCGTCAGCCGCCGCGCATCATTCTACCCTAAATCACGAACAGAACCACGTAAAAGATCAGCCAGGCCACCGTCACGAAGTACCACAGGCTCGCCCCGCCTTCGACCGGCCAGGTGTTCGCCGGATGGTACTGCCCGCGCCGCGCGTTCTGGTACACCCGGATCATATAGATGCCGACTACCAGCGCGTGTACCGCATGGAACCCCACCAGCAGCCGGAATACCGTGCTGTACTGTCCGCTGAACGGGATCGTCACCCACTCGTAGATCATCACCAATGTGAACAGGACACCCAGCCCCAGCGTGATCCCCCAGTTGAGGAGCAGCGCCGCCTGCTGGTCGCCTTTCACCGCCCGAACCGCCTGCCGCGCGAAGAAGCAGCTTACGATCAACGCCAGCGTCATCGCCGTCGGAACAACCGGGCTGATCTGATCCACGCCCGGCGGCGGCCATGACGGGGAAGTTGCCCGAATCCAGCCGTGAACGACCGCCATACACACGAAGGCCATTATCCACGAAATCTGGAAAATGGCGAGACCAGTGCGCTTGTTGCGGAGCGCGATCAGTTCCGCCCGCGAAAGCTGCGATTCCACTGCCGTCCGTTCCATCTTTCCGCTAAACCTCGTACCACTAATCCCTATAGCGTGTTATGGACTTCTCGCGCGATTTTTACCCTCAACGTCAGCGTTACTCCCCCTCTGCCACGAAGTGGAGAGGGGGCTGGGGGGTGAGGAGTGGGAAAAAGCTTCTGATGGAGTGCATAACACCCCTAATCCCCGATCCCTAATCCCCAATCCCTGCTCACATGAACAGGGACACAGCCCAGGCCATGTCCCCGTTGATTTGAGATCACGACGCTTGAATCCCCGACAACCTTAGTCCCCCGACGCGGGAACCGCCGCCGGAACCGACGGCTTCGCCGGCCGCGCCATGCCGATGCCTTCGGCGGGCGGCCCAAAGCGGCGGTCGATCTCATCCAGATAGACCGTGGCCGCTTCCGTCCCGTAGCCATATGGGTCTTCCGCCGGAACCGGGTCGTTGATGAAGTTGGTGGCCGGCGGCGGCGAGGTCGTCGCCCATTCCAGCGACAGCGCCCGCCAGGGGTTCGCCCCAGCGACCTTGCCATTCCGCACGCTCACGATCAGGTTCCAGACCAGGATGAAGGTCGAAATGCCCAGCAAGAACGAAGCCAGGCTGACCAGGGTATTGATCCCCTGGAATTCGGGCGCGTACACCGCCACGCGGCGCGGCATTCCCAGCATCCCGGCCAGATGCATCGGGAAGAAGGTGAAGAAGAACCCGACATACGTCAGCCAGAAGTGAATCTTGCCGAGGCGTTCATTCAGCATGCGCCCGCTAATCTTCGGGAACCAGTGATACAGCCCCGCGTAGATGCCGAACACCGAACCACCATAAAGCACGAAGTGCAGGTGGCTGACCACGAAATAGGTGTCATGCACATGCACGTCGAACGGAATTGCGCCCAGCATCACCCCGCTGATCCCGCCGATCACGAACATCGACAGGAAGCCCAGCGCGAACAGCATGGCGCTGGTGAAGTGGATTTTCCCGCCCCAGAGCGTCCCCAGCCAGCTAAAGATTTTCACGCCCGTCGGCACGGCGATAATCATCGATGTGATCATGAACGGGATGCGCCACACCGGAGCGATGCTGGTGAACATGTGGTGCGCCCACACCAGAAAGCCGATGATGCCGATGCCCATGCTCGACCCGGCGATGAACTTGTAGCCGAACACCGATTTCCGCGCGTGGACCGCCAGCACATCCGAAAGGATGCCCATGCCCGGCAGCACCATGATATACACCGCCGGGTGGCTGTAGAACCAGAACACGTTCTGCCATAGCATCGGGTCGCCGCCTTTGGTGGCGTCGAAGAAGGCCGTCCCGGCCATGCGATCCAGCAGCAGCAGCGTCAGCGCCCCCGCCAGGAACGGCGTCGCCATCACCACGATCAGTGAGGTCGCCAGGATCGCCCAGATGAACAGCGGCATCTGGCCGTAGCCCATGCCCTGCGGCCGCATGTTCATGATCGTCACGATGAAGTTGATCGCGCCCAGGATCGACGAAATGCCCAGCAGGTGGACGGACAGAGCCGCCAGCGTCTGGCCGTCACCGCTGAAGAGCGTGCTGAGCGGCGGGTACATCGTCCAGCCGCCTTCGGGCGCGCCCACCAGCATACTGCCGATCATCAGAATGCCCGCTGGCGGAATCAGCCAGAAGGCGAAGGCATTCAACCAGGGGAAGGCCATATCCTTCGCGCCCAGCATCAGCGGAACCAGATAATTCCCGAAGCCGGCCATCATCGGGATGATCCACAGGAAGATCATCACGATGCCGTGGCTGGTGAACAGCGTGTTGTACTGCGATCCAGTCTGCACCACATCCAGGTTCGGCGTCAGCAGTTCCCAGCGCACCAGCATCGCCAGCGTGCCGCCCACCAGGAAGAAGAACAGCGCCGTGACCATGTACTGAACGCCGATGATCTTGTGATCGACGCTCCAGCGCAGGAAGTCGGAAGCCCGCAGTTTGGGCAGCGGAACTTCCACCGCGCCGCCAGGGGCGCTGCCTACAGGAATGGTGATGCTTGCCATGTGCTTGCCTTTCCCATCTGCCTTCGTCTAATCCGGTCAAATCATCCGTGATGGCTTACTCGATCAAGAACGCTGCTCACCTGCTGTATTCCACTCTCCCATCGATACTCCGCGTTTGGGAAAGGGGCCAGTGTTGAAGGCCGACTACGACCCGGCCGTCGCTTCCGCTGTGGCCTCGGCGGGGGCGGCAACCGCTGGCGTCGCTTCGCTGGTAGCTTCGGCTGCCGGAGCGCTGCCCGGCCCGGCGGTGATGACGCACTGGGGTGGCTGATCGACCTCGAAGGGCGCTTCGCCGCTGGCGCTCTGCGTCGCCAGATACGCCACAATCGCCCAGGAGTCACACTCTGGAATGTTGAGCTGCGGCATCAGGTTGCCGTACCCCGGAGCCAGATACGCGCCCGGTTCATGCACAGCGGTATAGAGGTACTCCGCCGGGGTCAGGCCCGTCGTGCTGGCGCGGCTGGTCGCTGCCCGGTCAGCGATCCCATTCAGGTTCGGCCCTACGTTGCCCGTCCAGGTGAATTCCGCCAGATCGTCCAGGACGTGGCAGGTGTAGCACGGATACACATTGCTCGACAGAATGTTGCGACCGCGCACCACTGGATCGGCGGGCGGATAAATCACCTTCCGCATTTCTTCGACCAGCCAGGTGTTGTAGGCCGTTTCGTCGGCATGGACGATCACCTGCCCGACCATCATGCCGTGATTTGCGCCGCAGAGTTCGGCGCACTTGATCGGGAATGTGCCTTCCTGCACTGGCGTGACATGGATGGTCGTGATCCGTCCGGGGATCAGGTCCTGCTTCAAGCGGAAGGCCGGAACCCAGAAGGCATGGATCACGTCGCGCGGTTCCATCTGGAGCGCCACGGCCCGGCCTGAATACAGGTGCAGCACTGGCGAACTGACGTTGATGGCATTGTCGTCTTGCAGATCTTCCTGGACGCTGGCCGGCAGCGTACTGACATCGACCGCATCCGGGAAGATGCTCAACGGGGCGCTGTAGGTGAAAGCCCAGTTGAAGCGTGCCCCGGTCACATGCACGGTCATCTCGTCGCCGCGCGGCGTGTTCAGGTTCGCCCACACCTGCCACGCGATCACCGTCAGGAACACCACGATGATCGCCGGAATCACTGTCCAGGTGATCTCCAGGCTGGTGTTGCCGTGCATATGAATGCCGTCGCTCGTATCGCCCGGCTTGGCCCGGAAGCGCCAGATCGAAAACACCAGCAAACCCTGCACCAGCAGGAAGATCGCCCCGCCGATGACCAGCATCACCTGGAACAGATCATCGATCTGTCGGGCTTCGGCGGAAGCCTGCGTCGGCAGTAGCGATGGCGTAAGCTGTCCGATCAGGACTCCACCGATAATCAGCAGGATGCCGACCACCACGATGATGAGGATCGTCGTCGAGCTGATGCCCCCGCGCGGCGAACTGACGTTGGTTGAACTCATAGCGTCTTTTTCCTACCAGCAAACTCTCATGAAGACGGGCTGCGAAATCGTCTACAATCGACAGCAGCACCTCAACGGTGCTGTTGCAGGATGTTGCGGATCATTCGGGCGTCTGGGGCTGTGGCTGTTCCCTGTACGGACCGGTGCAGATCACATCCATACCCAGGTTTGTTCCATTTTACACAAGGCGAAAGCAATTGCCAAAGGCTTCTCATCATCTTCTGTGCGGGAATGGGAGTGTCACCGATGACCGATGGCAGCGCGAATCCCCTGGATGAGCCGGATGACCGGCCCGATGACGGGCCGCTGGACGCCGATGAACGGGGAAGTTTGGCGCAATCCCGGACATTTTACCTGGAAATCGTAACTCAGCAAGACCAACTGCGCCGCGTGCCCCTCCACACCGAACTCCTCATCGGTCGCAGTCCCAAACGCTGTCAGGTCGTCCTGCCGGATAACCGCGTCTCGCGCGTCCACCTCCGCGTCCAGCGCGACCCGGATCGCGGCGTGACCGTCACCGACCTCTACACCGCCAATGGAACCACCTTCGACGGCCGCCCGCTCGAACCCGGTGTGCCCATCACCTGGCTCATCAACCAGACCGCCCTCATCGGAGAGACCCGCATCACCCTGCGCTACGGCACAACCGGCCCCCTCGTCGAGTGACCGCGCCCCGCACCCCGGAGAGATGTTCCCGCTGAATCCTCCGCATGATCTCTGTGTCCTCTGTGTCTCTGTGGTTCAATTCGTCTTTTTTCTTTGCGTTCTTTGCGTCTGCCCTGTATATCCCCCACACTCTCCGTATGATCTTGGCGTTCTTGGCGTTCTTGGCGTCTTGGCGGTTCAATTCGTATTGGGATTTCCGCCTTCCCCAATCCCTAATCCCCAACCCCTAATCCCTACTAACCCCGTTCCACGAACTGCTTGCGCCGGTAAACCTCGTCCGGCCGCCGGATGATGTGCAGCACATCCTCGCCGCTCAGGAAGACCGGCCCGCCCAGCGCCGCCGCCCCCAGGAACGTCCGCGCCGCCTTGTCGCACATCGCCATGATATTCAGCACCTCGGTCGGCGTTTTCCCCAGCGTGATGACCCCGTGGTTGATGAGCAGGATCACCTTCGGCGCTTCGCCCCAATCTTCCATAGAGGCCTGCACGCGCTCGCGGATCGCCAGCGACAGCGGCAAACCCGGATCGACATACGGAACCAGCACCGACTCCGGGCCGCACAGCACCGCTTCATCCGGGCACATCCGCCGCAGCGCGAAGTCTGCCGCCCGTGGACTGCACAGGATGCGATTGATGGCTGTGGCATGGGTATGCCCAACGAAGTTCACCCCGCAGTCATGCAGCAGCGCCGCGTGGAAGCTCACTTCCACCGAGGGGATGCCCGGCGCGGCGGGATCGAGCTTGGCGGCTTCCATCACCTTCTTCTGCTCGGCCAGATCGCCGGCGGGTTCGTCCAGCATTGCCAGAATGGGCGCAAAGCGGACGGCGACGAAGCCTTCCGGTTGGATGTTGTGCATCTGCTGGCCGCTCGCCTTGATCCAGAACGAGTCGGCGTCGATTCGGCACGACGAATTGCCCTCGCCGATGATGGCGTAATCGTTCTCTGGCAGGCCGAGCGTGCGGGTCATTTCCAGCAGGGGGGTCAGGCTGTCATTCATGGTGGGTTCCCGGTTCATTGTGGTTGGTCGATCTGCCGGGGATTATAGCGCAGGTGAGTGCAGATGAGGATGTGCCCTGTCGTGAGAACAGGGCACAAGTCACTGGTAAGGGCTTACGTCCAGACCTGTTCAGTGTACTGGTCGGAATATGCCCCCGATGGCGGCACAATCTGGATCACGTCGATCAACACGCCGTTAGGGTCAGAAGTGGCGAAGTGACGCTGCCCAAAATCCTCTGTGAGCAGTTCCCGGCGGAGTGGCAGCCCCGCCGTCTCGATAAGGCGAGCATATTCAGCATCGACATCCGCAACCTCGAAATTGACCAGCAATCCCTGTACGGGCTTCCGGTAGGCCTCTACGACAGTATCGTGTTGATACTGGACGAAGGCCAGTTCGTAGCGGCCGTCCGCGGTTTTGAGGCTGACGTACCAGTCCGCCTCGAAAACAACCTGGAAACCGAAATGCTGGACGTAGAAGTCACGGGTGGCAGCGATCTGATCGGTCATCAGTACGGGATAGAAACTCTTGACTTGCATGGCTGATTGTCTCCAGGTTATGATAGATACATACAGTCTGTACGTTAGATAGAATGATACATACATCCTGTATGTATGTCAACAAATGGGACATAAGAATTCAATGAGAAGGATCGAGTAAAATGACGGTGACAAAGGCTCAGCAAAAAGAAGCCACCACAGCCCGCCTAATCCAGGTTGCCCGTGAAGTTTTCACCCGCGACGGATACGCCAACGCCGCCACCGAAGAAATTGTCCAGATCGCCGGGGTGACGCGCGGGGCGTTGTATCATCACTTTGGCAGCAAAGAAGGGTTGTTTCAGGCAGTGTTCAGCGCCTTGCAGCAGCAAATGGCCCAGCGGATTGAAACCGCCAGTGCCGGCCACGATGACATATGGGAGCAGCTTGTCACGGGATGCAGAGTCTTTCTCGAAGCCAGCCTCGAACCGGATATTCAGCGCATTCTGCTGGTGGATGCTCCGGCAGTCCTGGGTTGGTCGGTGTGGCGCGAATTCGATTCCCAGAACAGCATGAAATCGCTCCGTGAAGCCCTTGAGGAGCTAATTGCGCGAGAACAGATTCCCCCATTGCCCGTTGACGCGCTGACCCATCTGCTTTCCGGAGCGATGAATGAGGCCGCGCTTTGGATCGCCCAATCAGCCAACGCATCGGCAGCCCTGGCCGAATCGATCCAGGCGCTGGAACACCTGTTGAGGGGGCTGCGCCTGCATGCCCAGAAACCTTGAGCACCTACTCAGGCCAGCGGAGGCAATGGATGTATAATTCAGAGTGCTTGTCGTTCGTCTCCACGTTCAAGCTAACGAGGGTGCTGATGACCACAAAGGATTTTCTGCAAACCGATCTGTCAGCGATCTATGACGAAATCGCGGACTTTCTGGCATCCAGCCCCTCCGCCGAGCAGATCACCGCCTTTCGCCTTTCGGAGTCCTCGGAGCAGATCATCAGCGACCTGCTAGAGGCCAACCGCACTCGCGGCCTGACCCCGGATGAGCGTCACGCGCTGGACGAATATACCCGCATCGAACGCCTCATGCAGGCTGTCAAGGTACGTGCCTTCGCCACACAGTGATCGAGTTTGTTCTCAGCTTGCCATACTGAATAGCCGACCCCCACCGTGTATAATAGCGGCATCTCGTGACCTTCAAGGAGACCGCTATGTTCGACACCCTGCCCGCGACCGCCCAGGCATTCATGGATTGGCGCTGGCCGCAGATTGAACCCTACTACCAGTCCCTCGAATCCCGTGAACTCACCGCCCAGTCCGTCGCCGCATGGCTGGCCGACTGGACACAGTTGGGCGAACACATCCAGGAAGCCTACAGCCGCCTGTATTTCGCCACCACCCTCGATACCACTGACGAAGCCGCCGTCAAGCGCTTCCACACCTTCCTCGCCGAGGTCATCGAGCAGTCCGAAACCTGTGAGCAGCGCCTGCGCGAAAAACTCCTCGCCAGCGGCCTCAACCCGCCCGGCTTCGAGATCGCCCTGCGGAACATGCGGACAGATGCCGCCCTCTTCCGCCAGGAGAACGTCCCCCTCTTCACCCAGGATGCCAAGCTCTCCAACGAGTACGACCGCGTCGTCGGCACGCAGACCGTCCAATGGGAGGGCAAAGAACTCACCCTCATGCAGATCCGCACGGTCTACCAGAATCCCGACCGTCCCACGCGCGAACGCGCCTGGAAGCTCGTCGCCGCCCGCCGTCTGGCCGACCGCGAGTCGCTCAATGACCTCTGGCAGCAGTTCATGAACCTGCGGGCGACCATCGCCGTCAACGCCGGTTATGCCGGCGATTTCCGCGCCTTCCGCTGGCAGCAGTTCAAACGCTTCGACTACACCCCCGCCGACTGCGAAACCTTCCAGAACGCCATCGAGCAGGTCGTCGTCCCTGCTGCCACCCGCGTCTATGAACGCCAGCGCCAGCGGCTCGGCGTCCCCAGCATCTGCCCCTGGGACCTCGACCGCGATGACATCTACCCGCCCTCGCGTCCGCCGCTGCATCCCTTCCAGACCGTCGCAGAACTCGAAGACAAAGCCGAGGCCATCTTCCACAAGGTCGATCCCGAACTCGGCGGCTACTTCACCACCATGCGCCGCGAGGAGCTTCTCGACCTGGACAACCGCAAGGGCAAAGCCCCCGGAGCCTACTGCTCCGAACTGTCCCAGTCCAAGCAGGCCCTCATCTTCATGAACGCCGTCGGCTTCCAGGAAGATGTGCAGACCCTCCTGCACGAAGCCGGGCACGCCTTCCATGCCTTTGAATCCGCTCGTCTGCCCTATATCCATCAGCGGGCGATCACCAATGAAATCGCCGAAGTCGCGTCGATGGCGATGGAACTGCTGGCCGCGCCCTACCTCACCATCGAACACGGCGGCTTCTATACCCCCAAAGAGGCCGCCCACGCCCGCATCGAACACCTGGAGCAGATGCTCCTCTTCTGGCCGTACATGGCGATTGTCGATGCCTTCCAGCATTGGGTCTACACCCACCATGCCGAAGCCACCGATCCGCTCCGCTGTGACGCCGCCTGGGGCGAACTCGTGGATCGCTTCCTGCCCGGCATCGATTGGAGCGGCCTGGAAGACGCCCGTGTGACCGGCTGGCAGCGCAAACCGCATATCTTCGGCTCGCCGTTCTACTACGTCGATTACGGCCTCGCCCAGATGGGCGCGGTACAGGTCTGGCGCAACGCCATCCGCGATCAGGCCGAAGCGGTGCGTCTGTACCGCGCAGCCCTGTCCCTCGGTGGAACCCGTCCGCTGCCGGAACTCTTCGCGGCGGCGGGGGCGCGTTTCGCTTTCGATGCCGCCACCCTCGGCGAACTGGTCGCCCTCATGGAATCCACCATCGAGCAGCTTGCCGCCGT
>JAEUQZ010000189.1 GCA_016788965.1 Anaerolineae bacterium
TGAAGCGCACGCCCAATTCGTAGCCGCTGGTGATGAGTTCTGGGAAGACGATCAGATCGACCTTCTGCTGGGAGGCGATCTTGGAGATCGTCTCCGACATCTTCACCAGATTGTCTTCCGCTTCGCCCAACTTGGGGCGCATCTGCACCGTCGCAACAGTGATCTCACGCATCGAGCTTGTCCTTGTGCTGGTTGCCGTTCATGACCACCCTATTGTACCCCAAAACCAGACGCATACCTGCCCTCATTCGCAGGCGGGCAGCGCGGCCAAATCAATGAGCCATAACCCACCATTCAGCCCGTTGGCCGCCAGCGCGATGCGGCTGCCCTCCGGTGAGAGGAACCACCAGGCGCGTTCATCGCTCGCCAGCCGCAGCGGCAGCGCCGCCAGATCGCGCAGCGTCTCGGTCTGTCGGTTGAAACACACCAGCCGAGCGGCATCACCCTGCGGCACGGCGGCGTAGATGAAGGCCGCGCCGTCAGCATCGCGCTGGTAGATCGGGCCGGGCCAGTTGTTGCCGGGCACGGGCGACTCGAACAGCAGCTCAGACACCGGGTAAGCGGCGCGTTTGATATAGAAGCCCGTCTTGCCATCGACTTCGGCGCTGATGATGATGTCTTCACCCGTCGGACTGACTCCGGGAACGGTCAGCGAGGGGATGGCATTGGGCGGCGCTTCGCTGAGTATCTGGCCGTCCACCGTGGCGGTGAAATAGGTCACGGGGTCGCCATAGGCTCCATAATAGTAGGCCAGAAAGCGGCCTTCCGGGAGCCAGGTGATGCCTTGCAGCGTGCGGTCGAAGAGCTTATCGAACAACTGCCGCTTGAACGATCCATCCGGTTCAGCGGTGATGAAGATGTTCAGTTCAGTCTGGTAGACCATCCGGCGGGCATTCGGCGCATAACTCAGGAACGAGTGCTGGAAGTAGAGCGGATCGGTCAATCCCAGTTGACGGCGCAGCGCCTCAGTCACGAGCGCGGCTTTGGGATGCTCGACCGGCTGCCCTGCCCCAGATGAAAGGCTGTACTCCGTCCAGTTCCAATCGATGAACAGGTCGCGGGCGCAGCCTTCGGCGTAGCGGAAGGTCTCGGCATCGATCCATTCCACCTGGACGACCTCGCCGCTGGTGATGCTCTGGATGCCCTCAGCCAGTTCAGGTACAGCTACAGGCGGCGCATCGACGGGCAGCGCATCGACCGTCACTTCGACGCGCTCGACGACTGCGCCTTCTTCGTAGAGTTCCAGCGGCACAGCGAAGTGCTGAGCCGCGCCGGGCAGCAAGACAAAATCCGGCAGCAGTGCCGCGCCGCAGGCATTGGCGAGGTAACCGAAGCCTTCGCCGACGGCTGTATCACTCTGGTCGTAGGCGGTGGCCGACAGGCTGACTTCGCTGTAAGCCAGGGTGGTGGAGGGATTGGTCAGGCGGCCTTCAGCAGTCAAGACCGTCTGGCCGAAAACATCGATTCGGCTGACGACTTCAACAGACTCGACTTCGAGCGCAGCATCCTGCGCGGAGGCAGTGCCGATCCCGAAGGCCAGCATCGCCATCAAGATGATCCAACGACCGATCATAGAGACCTCTTCAAGTCAGTTCACAATATGGGTTGATTGTAGACAGGCGGCGGCATTTGTCGAGCCGAGCGGTCTATGAAACAGTCTGGCACGTTCCAGTCCATCGGCAGAATGCCTGACATCGCTTCACATTTAAGATAAATTGTAATACAATGTGTGTGGAGTGGCCTTCACATCGAGCGATGTGGCCTCCGTCACTCTTCCCCTCATCATCTCAAACCGACCAACTCCATCGCGCTGCTCACATTAAGGAGTAGTAGCCATGAAACACCTGTTGTGGCTTGTGGTCGTGATCTTCGTGTGCGTGGCTCCACTGGCCGCGCAAGATGAGGCCGTGACCGAAAAAACTGTCGTTCGCAGCTATCTAGACACCGTTTACAGCCAGATGGATCTGAATGGCGCCAAGCAAATGCTGGCGGTGGATTTCGTCATGCACGATACCGTCTGGGGCAGCACGGATACCAATGGCTATGTCACCAATTTCCGGCTGTTCTATGACGAAGTGAGTGACTTGCAGTACACGCCCTATACCCTCATCAGCGAAGGGCCGCTGGTGGCAGCGGCTTACCTCTGGGAAGGGCAGACTCGCGCCGGGCATCCGGTCTCCGGGAACGGTATGGAGTTCTTCCGGGTGGTCGATGGCAAGATCGCTGAAATCTGGCGCAAGGTGGAGCAGCACGACTTCACCATCCAGGACAGCGCCGAGGACTATCGCCTGGAACTGGCAGAACCTGAACTCACCGATGTAGCCGAGATGGCTGATAACCAATCAGTCGTGCTACGTTGGATCGATGCTTACAGCTATGGCCGGTTGGACACGGCGCTGATGGCGACGACCTTTACGCTGCATACTTGCCCATGCAAGAGCGTCGGCACCATCGACCAGGCGGCATTCAAGCAGATCTTCGCGCATATGAAAGAGTCTGGCGCGTTCGCGGAATGGCCGCAACTTCTGGAGAAAGCCGGGTTCCTGATGGCTTCCGAAGGCAATCTGACGGCGATCCACTACCAAAGCATCACCGAAGGTTCCATCCCGGAGGGCATGGCAATCTTCCGGTTGCAGGACGGGCGTGTTGCCGAGGTCTGGACGTTCTAGTCTGTCACCCATAGAGGAACAGCCAGTTGTTTAGTTGGCTGAAGCAGCGGGCAGATGAATTACTCTGTCCGCTGCGGTTTTTGATTACATTTCAGTTCAATAATATACACGTATCACCCAATTTAGTCGAAATATTCAGATAGATTGACATTCGTGACAAATCGCACTAGGATGGAAGGAATATTTACATTTTTCATAAATCGTCCATCCGGATAGACAACGGACTCACCTGACTGCAGCAGGCGTCCCCAAAGAGGTGTCCACCAAACTGAGGGGGAAGTGGATCATGCGCTCCAATGGATGGCGTCTGTCTTCTGCATCTCGCAACCCGACCCTGGAAGAGTTTCTCCACCTTCCTGCCCAAGAAGTTTATGAGCAGGTCTACGAAAAACAGCTTGGTGTTTCGCTGCTCCTGAACGGCACGCGGCGCTGGTATATTGCCAACACCTTCGATCAACCGCCACAAGACAACGCTTACTTTCCGCACTACCTGGAAACGGTGCTTGAACACCTGGGCCACCTGATCCAGATGCTCAGCGAGCATGGCATCTACCGGGTTTTCATGCCGGTCTATTCCTGGATTCAGTCCGCGCGGCATCCCACTGCATACAAGTACCTCATGAAGGGCATCGAAGCCCTGACACGACACCCATATCTGACCAACATCTACCGGGAGTACGGCTACCGTCTCTGGTTCTACGGTGATAACAGCTTTCTGCCGCCGGAGACCGCCGAGGTGCTGGGACAGTCGTATCACTTCCATCGCGGAACGCCCGAACACTACTTGTACTTCGGCGTGGATGGGGGTAATCCTTACAACTACTCCTTGAGGATGGCTTACCAGTTCGGCATTCAGCACGGGCATCCACCGACCTGGGAAGACATGGTGGAGATGTATTACGGCGACCGAACGATGAAGCGGCTGGACATCCTGGTAGGGTTCAACCGCATCTACTCCGGCGTGGGCATTCCGCATCTGCTGGAAGGGACCGACCGGATTTATACGACGGTAGTGACGCCCCTGACGCTGAGACAGGACTCGCTGCGGACGATCCTGCACGATTACCTCTACAACCGTCATGATGTTGGCCGGGACTACAAGGACATTCACCCGAACGAAATCATGCGCCTGAAGCAGTTCTATCAGGCCAATCAGGATACCATCATCGGGTTGATGCGGAAGTACGAAGACCTGGCCTATCCGGTCGCCCAGGTGAACTGGCCGGAGGCGATGGATATGGTCTTGGAGCCGGTATATTCGTAGCGGTCAACTGGGCAGCACATGGGAATTCAGGGCACGGGTAATCCGTGCCCTGTTGTTTTTATTGGATTCGAGTGGAACGATCCAAATGATCGTCTGCGATGCGGCGGGCTTCTTCCAGATTAGAGACGATATAATAACCGCGATTGTCGATCACTTCAGCGTAGATGCGACGGGCGACATCGTAGAGGAAACGAATCAGAGGACTGGCCCCGATGACAATGGTGGTTTTCTCTCTGGGATGCCGCTCCCGCAGGATGGAACTGGCGCGACTCAAGATATTGTTGGGGAGAACTCCGCTCTGAGCAATGTCGATGATGACATCTATCTTGTAGTCCACTGAGTCCATCATGCTCACAGCTTGTTTCCTGGCTTTCTGAAACTCGTCCCAGTTCCATGAGCCTTCATAGATGTATTTCAATTTCGTGTGATTCAGATCGTCCCATTCCACCCGGATTGCCATTTCATCCAGCTTTCGTTACAGATCAAGATACGCTAGAGTTTATGAACAATGACCTTACAGCTACCCTACAACACAATTTCATTCTAGTGCAGTCAGACACCGCGATAACTTAATAATGTGAATATTCATGAAAAATTCGTAAAGGACTCTACGGCACTCAGGGCAAAATCAGATGCACTCCCCTATTCATTTCGTGACCGGCAACCCGCATAAAGCGGCTGAACTCCAACAGGTACTGGAACCGCTGGGCATTCCGGTGCTGCCGACGGCGCTTGATCTGGTCGAGCCGCAGGCCAGCCACATCCAGACCGTAGCCGAGTCTAAGGCCGAACAAGCCTACCTGCAAGTCCGCGAGGCGGTGGTGGTCGAAGACAGCGGCTTCTCGGTCGAGGCGCTGCGCGGTTTCCCCGGCCCTTACGTCAAATACCTGCTGGAAACCATCGGCATCGACGGGCTGCTGCGGCTGATGGAACCGTTCGAGGCGCGGACCTGCGCCTTCACCAGCGTGATGGTCTACCGCGATGCCGCCGGGATACAGACCTTCAATGCGGCCTATCCAGGACGGTTGGCGCGGGAGATCGATCCCACACCCTCGGAGATGGCCTGGTCGGAACTCTGGCGCGTGTTCATCCCGGAGGGCGAGACGCGGGCGCTGACGGCCATCCCCCCCAAAGAGCTGCGCCCCACCCTGCGCGGCTGGGCGGAGCGGTCGGTCTATGAGCAGTTGGCGCGCTGGTTGGGTCAGCGTTCCTCATAGCGGCGCGGCAGCCCGATCACCAGCGCGACTGGCCCCAACAGCAGCGCCCACATCGCCATTCCCAGACCAAACTGCTCGGCCAGCAGGCCGACCAGCAGCGGGATCAGGCTGCCGATCAGGCCGGTGACGCTGCCCACCGTCATGACTGTGCCGCTCTGCCCCGGCATAGCCGAATACAGGCTGCCCTGCAAGACCGAGTACCAGCCCGCGTTGAAGAAGCCCAGCAGCGCCAGCAGGACTAACTTCAGCGGCAGCGGCTCGGCCAGCAGAAAGGCCGGGAAGAGCAGCAGGTTGATCCAGGCGCTCAGGCGCAGATAGGTCAGGCCGCGCACCCGCTCCAACAGCGGGATCAGCAGGATGTCACCGATCAGCCCGATGCCCGTCCAGACCGCTACGGCGATCCCGGCCTCGGCCTCGCTGACGCGGGCGACATCGACGAAATACAGCGCCAGATAGCCGAGCAGCACGTCCATCATCAAATCGGCGAACTGAAGCAGGATCAGCCAGCGCAGTACCGATCCACGTCGCAGGGCGTTCCAGGCCCCGACCAGGCCGTCGCGCAGGCTGCCGGGCGATTCCGCGTCGCCCTGCGCTTCGGTGATGTGCAACCGCCAGGCCATGACCACAGCCAGCAGCGAGAGCAGCCCGAACCCCAGGAACAATCCGCGCCAGCCCGCGCCGAGCAGCACCGCCGCGCCCAAGACCAACGGCCCCAGCACCACCCCCAGCGATCCGGCCAGAGTCCAGCGGGCCATGTTGTGTTCGTGACGATCCGGCTGGTGATCCATCAGGGCGGCCTGAGCGAGGTTGACGAACGCCCCGCTGGACGGGTAAAAGAGGATGAACGAAGCCAGCAGCAGGCCAAAATCGGCGCTGAGGCCGGTCAGCAGGAGGGACAAAGCGAAGCTCAGCCCACCGCCGAGGATCAGACGGCGGCGGTAGCCGATGTCGCCTAAGATGCCGATGAACGGCTCGATGAAGCTCGCCAGGAGGCCAGGAATGCCGATGAGCAGACCGATCTGCACGTAGTTCAGGCCGAGGTCATCGCGGATGAGCGGCCAGGCGGCCTCCCGCGCCCCATAGACGATCTCGTCGAGCAGTTCGATCAGCAGGATGACGCCCATGAAGAGCGCCCCCTGCCGCAGCCGGCGGCGGAGCAGCGGGTGCATATGCGGTTGTCCTTTCAGTGATGGGAATTTAGCGAAACGCAAACAGGCGAACGACAAATGCCGTTCGCCTGAAAGCTGCGAAGCGATAGACCCGCCGGGGAAATCAGGCGGGCATGGTGGAGTGCAGGTTAAGGTCTAGCGTGGGGGCGACAGCATAGCTGCTCCTCGTGTATGGCTGAACCCAGTCAATCCCGAACGTTGATCCCCTTCCCTAAATCCCTTCCCCATTTCATGGAGAAGGGACTTTGCAGAAGTCTGCATTGCCCCGCGTCCAGGAAGTGGTTGGGGTGAGGATCGTCGATGCCGTTCTGCGCTTAAGGATACTTGCGATTGAGCATTCGCGCATAGGGAATGGTCTCGCGGATGTGCGGCAGGCCGCAAATCCAGGCGACGGTGCGCTCCAGGCCGATGCCGAAGCCAGCATGCGGGACGCTCCCGTAGCGGCGCAGATCGAGATACCAGGCGTAGGCTTCCAGGCCGAGGCCCATCTTGCGGGCGCGTTCCTCGATCAGGGCGAGGTCGTAGATGCGCTCGCTGCCGCCGGTGACTTCGCCGTAGCCTTCCGGCGCGAGCAGATCGACGCTGCGGCAGACTTCCGGGCGGCCTTCGACAGGCTGCATGTAGAAGGCCTTGAAAACCGACGGGAAGTGATAGACGAAGACCGGACGGTCGAACATCTCGGCGATGGCGGTTTCGTGCGGGCTGCCGAAATCCGTGCCCCAGTCGATCCTGAGCAAGGCTTTCTGCTCCGGGTCTTCGGTCTGGTCGGCCAGCTTGTTGAGGCGTTCGACGGCCTCGTCGTAGCTGATGCGGGCGTAGGGCGGCAGCGCCTTTTCCAGCTTGCTGGTATCCCGTTCCAGGATTTTGAGTTCTTCCTGGTGGCGTTCCAGCACGGTCTGGATGATGTGGCTGACGAACTGCTCTTCCATCTCCATCATGTCTTCCAGGCTGAAGAAAGCCATTTCCGGCTCCAGCATCCAGAATTCCATCAGGTGACGGCGGGTCTTGGATTTTTCAGCGCGGAAGGTCGGGCCGAAGCAGTAGACCTTGCCGAAAGCGGCCATGTTGGCTTCGTTGTAAAGCTGGCCGGTCTGGGCGAGGAAGGCTTTCTCGCCGAAGTATTCCAGCTCGAACAGGCTGGTGGTGTCTTCACCCGCCGAGGGCGTGATGATGGGGGTATCGACCAGCAGGTAGCCCTGGTCGTCCAACCAGTTCCGCATGGCGCGGACGATGGTGGCGCGGATGCGGAGGATGGCCCACTGGCGCGAGGAGCGCACCCACAGATGGCGATTGTCCATCAGGAATTCGACGCCGTGTTCCTTCGGCGTGATCGGATACTCCCCGGCCATCTGCACCAATTGAAGCTGCTTGATGCCGAGTTCATAACCGCCGGGGATGCCGGGGGCGCGGTCGTCCTTGCGGATCGTCCCGGTGACGATGATCGAGGATTCCTGGGTGAGTTTGCCAGCGATTTCGAACTCAGCCTCGGCCATCTCTTTCTTGAAGGCCACGCACTGGGCCGTCCCGGAGCCGTCCCGAAGCTGGATGAACTGGAGCTTGCCCTTATCGGTGCGGTTATAGACCCAACCGCGCAAGGTCACTTCCTGGCCTTCATAACGCGACATGTCGCGCACGGCGATGATCGGAGCCACGGTAACAATCCTTCATATTGTGTTTTTCACGAAAGCAGCCGGATTATACCACGCTAGATGTGTCCATTCCGTCCCAAGACGGGCGTTTGTTTTCGGTCAAAATGCCGATGGACATGGCCGAAAACTTCGCTAACATTAATTTGCACTTTTGCAATACTGTGCGTACTCTTGACCCCAATAGGCTGCATTACAGCGTGTGTTGCAGCCCATAGGCCACAAGGAAGGTGAAAAAGGAACCTAACCCATGAAGATCACGCAGCTTACCGATTTCCATTTTGCGTATCAGGATCGCATTCGCCATTGGCATCCCGGCTCGGAACTGTACACCGGGGGCGACGCGCTCATCACCGCCGTCGAAGAAGGCTGGGACATCAGCACGCTCGTCGGCAGCGAGGAACATCGTCATCAGGGCGCGCGCACGACGACAGTCTACTACTTCGAGCTGACCCGCGGCCGAGACACCCTGCTGATGCCCGTCATCAGCAATCCGTTTGTGGACCGGCTCGTCAGCGAATTCAACTTCAAGCTTCAGCCGATGCCAAAGGATTACAAAGCAACTCCCCGCGCGGGCTAACGCGGCCATCGAAGCCAACTCCAAAGGGCGCAGTCATGCGTCCTTTTGATTCTGGGCGGCGGCGGCCAGGGCGCGAATCTCCCCGGCCAGCGCCGCGTTGACGGTAAAGCGGGCTTCCAGAAAGGTCAGGATCGTCAGGGCCGACTCCGGCGTGTGGTCATAGCCCCCCATCCACTCGGCCAGCTTCGCGGCCAGGACGGGAAACCGCGCCTCGAAGCGGCGCTCGGCGGTGAAGACATCGACATAAGCAGGCTGCTCGGTTTCCAGACGCGGAGCCAGCCGCACCAGATGATCGACGGCGTAGACCTGGACAAAACGGGCAGCCGAGAGCTTCTCGCCGCGCAGATAGCGGCCCAGACCGACGTACAGGTTGGTCAGGGCTTCGCCCAACAGCCACTCGACCGAGGGAGTGTGCCGCTCCCGATCCGCCGGTGTGGGGACGAGCGTCCGGGCATCGAAGCCGTCGGCGCTCCAGACCAGCCGCCCCGGGCTGAAGGGAATTCCGGCCAGTTCCTGCGGCTCGAAGACGGCAAACTCGGCGAAGATGCCGTCAGCGTAGAGCGCCTTGTAACCATCGACGGTATTGCGGAAGGCATAGACCAGCGGGGCGGCGGCTTCCATCCAATCCAGTGTGTCGATGAAGCGCGGCTTCGATCCGGGCTGGACGATGGCGAAGAAGTCCAGATCGGAGTAGGCGTCCAGGCGGCCGGTTTCCAGGCCGACCGATCCGAGGCCGAGCAGGGCCAATCCCTGGCCGCTGTCGCGCAGGCCGGCGGCGATGGAGTCAAGGCGGTCAAGGAGGGCCTGGGGCGTGGTGGGCATGGGTAAAACCTTTGGTGGTGTCGCTGATAGCCAGACGGAAGAAGTTAATAGTTGATAGTTTATAGTTGATAGAAAAATGCGGTGATAGATGAGAAACGATAAGAATGATAAGAATGAGAATCGGTCGATTCTTGAGAATTGGCACAAATGGCGGCAATTGCAGCAGCGGCAGAGCGGCAATTCTGTGCCAGATGCCTTACATGCAA
>JAEUQZ010000018.1 GCA_016788965.1 Anaerolineae bacterium
CCGGTGGCGTTGGTTATCGGGCTGCGGGCAGATCAGGTGTTGGATGGGGTGTTCCTCGTGATGAGCGTATGGCTGGCGGGGCGACGCCGAGGGATGAAATCCCCCGGCTAGGCGAAGACCACCCCCTCCAGGGGTTCTGGAAGACGGGAGCGGTTGTTTCGGGAAATTCCGGACGGGCAGAAGCCCGTCCCTACGAAGGCATGTTTCGGGGTGAGAAGGGCTGTTTTCAAGGGAGCGATGATGCAGATCAGCGGGTTGTACAGCTATCCGATCAAATCCTGCGGTGCGATTATTCATCAGCAGGCCGAACTGGATGCCCGCGGCCTCGTCTGGGATCGGCGCTGGATGCTGGTGGATGCCGACGGGTTGTTCATCAGCCAGCGGGAAGTGCCGCAGATGGCGCTCATTCAGCCGACGGTCGAGGACGGCTTCCTGACTGTCCAGGCTGCGGGGCGCAGCACGCTGAGCCTGCCGCTGCATCGCGGCCGGGATGTGCCCCGGCTGGTGCAGGTCTGGAACGACCGCTGCCTGAGTTGGGATGAAGGCCAGGATGCCGCCGATTGGTTCAGCGAGGCGCTGGGGGTAGACTGCCGCCTGGCGCGGATGACCGACGAGCATGTCCGCCGCGTCGATGAACGCTACGCCCGGCGTCCGGCGCAGACGGGCTTCTCCGACGGCTACCCGCTGCTGGTCGTCTCGGAGGCGTCGCTGGACGACCTCAACCGCCGCCTGATCGAGCGCGGCAAGCAGCCGGTTCCCATGAGCCGCTTCCGCCCGAACGTGGTCATCAGCGGCGCGGAGGCTTATGCCGAAGACGGCTGGCGGACGGTGCAGATCGGCGCGGTGACGCTGGATGTGGTCAAGCCCTGCGCCCGCTGCGCCATCACGACCGTCGATCAGGCTACTGGTCACAAGCCGGAGGCTGAAGAGCCGCTGGCGACGCTGAACACCTATCGCAAGCGCGAGGGCAAAGTCCTGTTCGCGCAGAATGCAATCCACCACGCGCCGGGGGTGCTGACCATCGGAGATGCGGTTAAGATAGTAGAGTCACAGCAGCACTGAAGGAGTCGTCATGCGTCTCACGATTGGCCTCGCGCAGATGTATCCCAAACTGGCGGATGTGAAGGCTAACCTCGGCAAACACCTGGACATGATCCGTCAGGCGGGCGAGCAGGGGGTCGATCTGCTGGTCTTCCCGGAACTTTCGCTGACGGGGTATCAGGTGCAGGACCTCGTGCCGGAGGTGGCGATCCGCGCCACCCGCGATGATGAGACCTTCCACGCCTTGCTGGAGGCCAGCCAGAACATGGACATCATGTTCGGCTTCGTGCATGAAGATGTCCGCCAGCGTTTCTATACGGCTGCCGCGTATCTTTCGCGCGGGGAATGCCTGCACATCCATCACAAGCTGTATCTGCCGACCTACGCCATGTTCGACGAAGGCCGCTATTTCGACCAGGGCGAGGATGTTCGCGCCTTCGATACGCGCTTTGGGCGGGTGGGGATGCTGATCTGCGAGGACTTCTGGCACATGTCGCCGGCTTACGTCCTGTGGCAGGACGGGGCTGATCTGCTGCTGTTCCACAGCGCCAGCCCCAGCCGCGGCCTGGACGCGGGCGACCGCCTGTCGGGATCGCGCTGGGTCGAACTGGTCAACCAGGCTTACGGCAGTATGTTCACCAACTACGTGATTCACTGCAACCGGGTCGGCTATGAGGACGGCAAGAACTTCTGGGGCGGTTCCTCGATTGTCGATCCTGATGGCGAGTTTGTGATCCACGGGCGTTACTTCGACGAGGCGCTGATCGTCCAGAGCATCGACCTCAACCAACTGCACCGCACGCGGGCGCGGCTCCCGCTGCTGCGTGATGAACGCCCCGAACTGGCGCAGCGCGAACTGGCCCGCATCCTCGCCCGGCACGGCGGTGGACGGTAGGGAGGAGGCAGTATGGTCACACGAGAACGGCGCTATACCCTGGACGATCTGCGGCGGATCGAATCGCTGCCGGAGAACGCCGGGAAAACCTTTGAACTCATCGACGGAGACCTCTACGGAGCGCCGACGCCCAACGCCATCCACAACTTCATCGTTTCGCAGATTCTCTACGCCCTGATGAATTTCGTCTTTCCGCGGCAGTTGGGCTTCGTGCTGGGCGATCAAACGGCCCACAGTCTGCCCAACGGCGACGAACTGATCCCGGATGCGTCGTTCGTTTCTTTCCAGCGCCAGCCCAGCCTGCCGGAACGCTTCAGCATTACGCCGGATATCGCCGTGGAGGTGATCTCGCCCAGCAACCGCGAGCGGGATGTGACGGCGAAGGTCGAGTCCTACCTTGAATCGGGGACGGCGCTGGTCTGGCTGTTCTATCCCATCAGCCGCGTGGTCGAGGTCTGGCGGCGGGCGGAGGACGGTGCGCCCAAGTTCCGCAAGCTGACCGAGGACGCTCTGCTGGATGGCGAAGACGTGCTGCCCGGCTTCACGCTGGCGCTGCGGGATGTCTTCCCGGTGGAGGCCCCATGACCGACCCGCGCCAGCAGTTGATCCCTAGCAATGCCGGGATGCGCCTGATCGCGCAGACGACGCTCTACAACAAGGGCGACTTCGCCCGGCTGCGAACCTTCCTGACCGAGAGCTATCACGAGTCGGCTCTGGCCGAGATGAGCCTGGCCGTCCGCCTGGCGGAGATGAAGGCGCTGCGCCGTCTGCACGGCAAGCTGCGAGTCGAGCAGTTGATGGCCGTCGATAAGCATCAGGCGGTGGTCGTCCTGGCGGCGGAGCGCGGCGCGGTCTTCCTGACGCAGATCGCCGTCGAGGAGGATTACCCGCACCGCATCCTGGGCTTCCACATGCAGGCGCTCGAACCGGGAGAGCAGGCATGAACATCCGGCGGCTGAGCCTGATGACGGGCGCGCAGCAGGCCGAGGGTCTGCCCATCGTCATCGATGTGCTGCGGGCGTTCACCACCAGCGCCGTCCTCTTCGCGCTCGGATTGGAGCGGCTGATCCTGGTGGATGCGCCCGAAGAGGCTTTCGCGCTGCGCCAGCGTCACGGCTGGCTGCTGGGCGGCGAGCGGGGCGGCGTCAAAATCGAGGGCTTCGATTATGGCAACTCGCCCACCGAACTGCTCCGCGCCGGATCGGAGCGTTTCCGGGGGCAGACGCTCGTGCTGCGAACCAGTTCGGGCACGCGCGGGGTGGCCGCCGCCATTCAGCGCAGCCCGGCGGTGATCCTCGGCAGTCTGGTGATGGCCGGGGCGATTGCGACCTACGTCAAGCAGTCCGGCGCCGAGACGGTTAGCATCGTGGCGATGGGATCGCACGGGGTGACGCCGGGCATCGAGGATGAGGTCTGCGGCGAGATGCTG
Source organism: Anaerolineae bacterium (assembly GCA_016788965.1). Classification (GTDB taxonomy): domain Bacteria; phylum Chloroflexota; class Anaerolineae; order Aggregatilineales; family Phototrophicaceae; genus CFX2. The sequence continues at coordinate 3,366 of JAEUQZ010000018.1, forward strand.
GAACAGGCTATCCTCGGCCAGTCGTATGACTGGCTGGACGGCCTGCGCCGCTGCCTGAACGACGCCTACATCCAGCAGGCGCTCCAGGGCGGGCTGGATTATCTGCCGCCGGATGACATTGTGCTGTGTTTGCAGCCTGACCTGTTCGATTTCGTGCTGGTCGCCCAGCGGCGCGACGGCCTGATCGAAGTAGACCGCGTTCCTGTTTCCAACCCAAAGGCATTCCGATGACCGCCACACCTGATCTGCTGCACCGCCTGAACATCAATACCGCCATCGCCCGGCGGATGCTGACCGGTTTCGTCCGCGACCAGATCGACAAGGCCGGCCTGAAACGCGCCGTCATCGGTCTGTCCGGCGGCATCGACTCGGCGCTTTCGGCCTATCTCTCGGCGGAGGCGTTGGGGGCGGAGAATGTGCTGGCGGTACGGATGCCCTACCGGACGTCGTCGCAGTCCAGCCTGGATGACGCCCAATTGGTCATCGAGGCGCTGGGTATCCCCTCCCTGGATGTGCCCATCACCGAGATGGCCGACCCGCTGATCGAGCGCTTTCCGGACATGAGCGCCATCCGCAAAGGCAACATCATGGCGCGGCTGCGGATGGTGGTGCTGTACGACCAGTCAGCAACCTGGGGCGGGCTGGTCATGGGCACGAGCAACAAGACCGAGTTCCTGCTGGGCTATTCGACCATCTACGGCGACAGCGGCGTCGCCCTCCAGCCGATAGCCGACCTCTACAAGGCCCAGGTGCGCCAGTTGGCCGCCGCCCTGGACATCCCCAAATCGATCCTGGACAAGGCCCCCAGCGCCGATCTCTGGGAAGGGCAGACCGACGAGGGCGAACTCGGCTTCACCTACAACGATGTCGATCAGGTGTTGTATCTGCTGGTGGATGAACGCTACACGGTCGAGGAGGTCATCGACGAAGGCTTCGCGCGGGCGTTCGTCGAATCGGTCTGGCGGCGGGTCAAGGCCAACCATTACAAGCGCACCATGCCCAACATCGCCAAGCTCAGCCGCCGCAGCATCGGCCACGACTTCCTCTACCTCCGCGACTGGACAGGGCGGTGAGGGGACGGATCAGTTGTTAGATTCAATTGTACAACTGCCCGGCAGAGATGCATTTCACTTGAGGGGTATTGTGTTCCCGGACGCCCCCTAATGAGATTTGACAGGTAAGATCGGTCGTGGGCGGGCGGACATGCGGGCGAGGACGCCCTTAGTCCGCCCCTACGAAGCACGATCCTCATTACCGAACATGCTCGTCAAAATTCATAAGGGACTTCCTTCGGTCGCAGAATGGCGTCCCTACCGAGACGAGAATCGTAGTGAACGCCAGTGGTGAATCTGGCCCCCAATCTGAACTATACTGTGCCATCAGGAGGAGCCTATGTGCCGGAACATCAAGCCCCTGTTCAACTTCGAGCCGCCCGCCAACGATGACGAAATCCGCGCCGCCGCCTTGCAATACGTGCGGAAGATCAGCGGCTACAACAAGCCGTCTAAAGCCAACGAAGCCGCCTTCAATGCCGCTGTCGAAGCGGTCGCAGCCGTCTCCAGCCGCCTGCTGGCCGCGCTCGAATCCCAGTCGCCGCCGCGCATCCGCGAAGTCGAGGCCGCCAAAGCGCGTGCCCGCTCGGCGCGGCGCTTCGCGCGGTGATCCAGCTCTACCCCGATGACCACCGTTCACCTGCGGTCGATCACGCTGGAGCGCCCGGAGACGCTGCCGGAGACCTTTCCCTACACCGTCCCGGTCATCCGCTCGTTGGAAACGCTGACGTTTCCCAGCCCGGTGACATTCTTCGTCGGGGAGAACGGCTCCGGCAAATCGACGCTGCTGGAGACCATCGCCTGCGCCGCCCGCCTCCCTACCATCGGCGCCGATCAGAGCAGCCAGGATACCACCCTGGCCGACATCCGCCGTCTGAGCCAGCATCTGCGCTGGTCGTGGACGAAACGGACACGGCGCGGCTTCTTCATGCGCTCGGAGGATTTCTTCGGCTACGCCCGGCACATCGCCCTGACACGCGCCGAACTCAAGAGCGATCTGGAGGGGCTGGACGAGGAATATGCTGGACGCAGCCGCGCTGCCCGCGCGTTGGCGAGTATGCCCTATGCCCGCGAACTGTCCGCGCTGGAAAACTCCTATGGCGACGGGCTGGATGCCCAATCGCACGGCGAGAGCTTCTTCAAGCTCTTCCGCGCCCGGTTCGTGCCGGACGGTCTGTACCTGATGGATGAACCGGAAGCGCCGCTTTCGCCGTCACGCCAGCTCAGCCTGCTGGCGTTGATCGGCGAGATGGTCAAGCAGAACGCCCAGTTCATCATTGCCACCCACTCGCCCATCGTGCTGGCCTATCCGGGCGCGACCCTCTACCGCTTCGACGACGGCCGCATCGCCCCGGCGGACTACGACGACCTGGAACACGTCGCCCTGACCCGCGCCTTCCTCAACAATCCGCAGGCGTACCTCCGCCACCTCTTCGACACGGAGTGAATACAGCGATTCGCGCCTACCCCGACAGCAGCACGGACGGGGTGCGTACCCCGCCCGCTGCATGTTCCCGCTCGGAGTCGAGCAGCGCCGCCTTCCGGGCCAGACCCCAGCGGTAGCCGCTCAGCGACCCGTCCTCGCGGATCACCCGGTGGCACGGGATCACTACCGCCGCCGGATTGCTGGCGCAGGCCCGCGCCACGGCCCGCGCCGCGCTCGGCTGCCCGATAGCCTCGGCCACCTGGGTGTACGAGCGCGTTTCGCCGTAAGGAATCTCCCGGAGCGCCTGCCATACCCGCCACTGGAAGGCCGTCCCGCGAATATCCAGCGGCAGATCGAGATGCGGCGCGTCGCCGCTCAGATGCGCCATGAGCGCCGCCGCCCATTCCCGCAGCGATTCCGTCCCGTCTTCGATGCGTGCCGCCGGGAAATCCCGCCGCAGGTCTTCGACCAGCGCCGCTTCGCTGTCACCCAACCGTACCGCGCAGATGCCCCGCGCCGTCGCCGCGATCAGCACCTTGCCCAGTGCCGAATCCACCACACTGGTGGCAATATCCATCCCCGCTCCCCCTTTGCGATACGTCGCCGGGGTCATCCCCAGCGTGGCATCCGACGACTCATACAGGCGGCTGGTCGAACTGAACCCGGCAGCATAGATCGCCCCAGTGACCGATCCGCCCGCTTTGAGCGCATCCTTGAACTGCTGCATCCGCACCGCCTCCTGATACTGGCGCGGCGTGATGCCCAACGCCCGCTTGAACATCCGCTGGAGGTGAAACGGGCTGTGCCCGACCAGCGCGCCCAGATCGTCGAGCCTCAGCCGTTCATCCAGCCGCGCTTCAATCGCCCGGCAGACCCGCGCGGCGATCTCGGCTTCATACGCCTGAGTGTTGGGGGCGCAGCGTTTGCAGGCGCGGAATCCAGCAGCCTCGGCTTCATCCGGCGCGTTGAAGAAGGTCACGTTCTGGCGGTGCGGGATGCGCGATGGGCACGATGGGCGGCAGTAGATGCCGGTCGTCCGCACGCCGGTCACGAACTGGCCGTCATAGGCGCGATCCTTGTTCTGGACGGCCTGCCAGCGAGCGTCATCGCTCAGCAGCGGGGTCGTGGGGGTCATCGATTCACCTCCGGCTCTCACTGATCTAACGGCCTCAGCATACCCGAATCGCCGCTGCCGGGTCTATCCGCCGCTTGCGCCCACGGTGAGATTAGCCCTCTTGCAGATCGGCCAGCAGCCGCGTGATCGCCGTCTTCAGATCGCCGCGCAGTTTGACCTGACCCTCAGCCGTGTTGGTGTACGGCAGGTAGCGCAGATGCCGGATGTTGAAGGGAATCTGCTCCGGCCGCATCGCCTGGGTGATGAGGATGGCCGGCTTGTTCAGCGTGTGGGCGATGCCCAGTTCGTAAAACACATTGTCGTTCCCACCCGTGATCTCCACGATCACGAAGCGGCAGTTGTTCAGCGCCGACCAGACCTCTTCCATGATGACGCCCTGCGTCGAGGTGAATTCGTCGCCCCGCGCGATGGTTAGCTTGAGATCAGCGGCCAGCGGGCGGACGATCTCGCGGTAGATTTCATCGAAGCCGGAGCCGAACGGCATAATCATGAAGATGTCGCTGCGGAACTGGCTGCGATCCGATGCCCGACCGAAGACCAGTTCGCCCGGATGCAGCATCAGCGCCTCTTTGTACTTCTGCGCCTGCTGCGCTAAATCTTCCTCGCGCTGCTGCTGGAACGCCTGGATTTTGGCCGCCGTCCGCGTCGCTACTACTTCGGCCAGCGTATTGACATCCAGCCCTTCGACGGCCGCCGCGCCGCCGCGTTCCAGTTCGGCCGCTTCTGCTGGAGCGGCTCCGGGAGCGGCCGCCTGCGGCTCTGGTTCTGGCTTCGGCGCGGCTGGGGGCGGCACTGTAGGGGCGAGGGCCGGCGCAGTCGCCGGGACGGCCTGGGCTGCGCCAGCGGATGGGCCGATTGCCGACCAGCTATTCAACGCGCGGAGGACCTGCACGCCCAGGTCGGTTTCGTCGTGGAAGTACGCGACCGCCGCGCTCTGCTGAACCTCGTCCCAGAAGCGCTGCTGGGCATCGCGCTCCGTGTCCGGTTGGCCCAATGCCCGCAGCCGCAGCCCCACCGCCATCAGGCTGTTGGAGGCCGGCAGCAGCACTGTCAGCGGCTTGCCCATGCTGCGGGCTGTCCGGTACTCGATCTCGGCCAGCGACGGCCCGCCGGACTGCGGTTCCCAACTGCGCCGGTAGCTCAGGATGCTGATGAACGCATCCGCCCGCGCGATCTTCTGGAACGCCAGATCATTCACATCGGCGCGGGCTTTTTCCTCGTCGTCCAGCCAGACGGCCGCCATCCCCGCCTGGCGGATCTGCTCGATCAGCACCGGGCGCAGGGCTTGCAGTTCACGGCTGGTATCGCTGATATACACGCTGATGGTCATTTTCTGTGTTATTCCCTCAGAATTTCTCTGTATCCTCTGTGTCTCTGTGGTTGAATTTGTATTCGCTCTTTATAGCACAGTTTCACCGCCGCGCTTTCCAGCCCGCCAGCGCCGAAAATGCCGAGATCACCGCCAGCCCCCACAGCAGCGGCGTATACGTCCCCAGCGAGTCGTAGAGCGCCCCGGCCGCCACCGGAGCCGCTACCCGCGCCCCGGTGGTGATGAACCCCAGCAGGCTGTTGATCCGCCCGTAGCGTGCCGCGCCGTACAGCTCCGCGATCAGCACCGCCCGCGCCGGGGTGATCGCGCCGAAGCCGGCCCCATACAGCGCCACGAAGCCGATCACCGCGGCCTGGGTATAGGCCCCGGCCAGCACGACCACCGCCGCCGTCATGAAGCCGAAGATGCCCACGATCACCCAGCGGCGCGGCAGCACATCCCCCAGCAGGGTGAAGATCAGCCGCCCTGGAATCGACATCACCCCGATCAGCCCGGCTGCCGACGCCGCGAAGCTGGTCTCGAAACCGCGCCCGACCAGCAGTGGGACGAGATGCACATTCAACGTGATGAAGACCAGCGTGTTCAGGAAGAAGGCCGCCGTCAGCCAGCGGAAGGTCGGATCGCCCAGCGCCGCGCGGGATGACTCCAGCGGGATCGCTGCCGTCTCATCGGCAGCGGCGGGCGCTTCGGAGTCGCCGTCGGGATTCAGTCCCAGATCGGACGGGCGGCGGCGCACGACCAGGGCGTGCAGCGGCACAGTGATGACCGCCAGCAGGATCGCCAGCACCACCAGCGCCCCACGCCAGCCAAAGGCCGCGATCAGCCGCTCCGTCAGCGGGAAGAAGACCACGCTGGCGAACCCAGCAATCACTGTCAGCAGCGTGAATGCCCGGCTGCGATGCCGCCGGAACCACACCGCCACGATCCAGAAAGCCGGGTCATACAGCACCAGCGCCATGCTGACGCCGATGCCGGCCCACAGCAGATAGAAACCGGCCAGCCCGTCGATCCACGACCAGGCCAGCACCATCGCCGCCGCCAGCAGGCTACCGATGGTCATGCCCCAGCGCGGCCCGGAACGGTCGAAGAGCCGCCCGGCAGGAAGTCCCGCCAGCCCGCTGATGAGCGCCCCCAGCGAGACCGCCCCGGTGATCTGCGCCCGCGTCCAGCCCAATTCGGCTTCCATCGGCGCGATGAACAGACCGACGGCGTAATACAGCACGCCGTAGGAAACTAGTTCGGTGAACGCCAGCGTCAGAACGAGGAACCAACCGTAGTACAGGCGGCGGGGGTGCGGCACAACCATTCGCTTCGATCCAGCCCAGGGTCATCAGGCACAGCGCAGACCACCACTATACAGCAGTTGCGCTGCCCCGGCGATAGCCGCGCCTGCCGCCTGGATCAATGCAGCGCCGCGTAGACCGCCTTCAGCAGTGTGTCATCCTGGTCATCGTGGGACAGCTCCCAGATCATGATGCCGCCGAACTCATGTTCGCGGACGTACTCGGCTTTGTAGCCCAGCGACTCGGCATCGTCATAGCTAATCATCAAGCCCACCGCCGGATGGTACAGCCAGGGAACCTGCGCCTCGGCGCTCCAGTGGCGCTGAAGGGCTTTGAGGAAGCCTGTGGTCAGGTCACGGTAGCTGAAGGCCCCGCCCTCGCCAGGGATTTCGCCGAAGGGCTGGTGCAGCCCGTCATTCACATCGGCGACTTCTTTCCAGCCGCGCCCATAGAAGGGGACGCCCAGCACCAGCTTGTCCGCCGGAATTCCCACGGCCAGATAGCCCTGCATGGCAGCATCGGCGCTGTCCCCGGTGGGCGAGTTCGGCTCGGCATACAGCGGCGCGTTGAAGCCCGTCACCTCGCTCCATGAGCCGCTGAAGTCGTAGGCCATGACGTTGATCCAATCCAGGAAGGGATGGACGGCCGGCCAGTCGATGTTCTGGATGTGGCGCTCCCCGGCCCCGGTGGCGATGGTGAGCAGATAATGCCGCCCGTCGGCCTCACCCTGGGCATCCAGTTGGCGGCGCGTCTCGGCCATCAACAGCACGAAGTTGGCCGGGTCTTCCGGCCGTTCGATGTTGCCGGCGTTGCCGCCGCCTGCCGGATACTCCCAGTCGATGTCCAGCCCATCGAAGCCGTACTGCTTCATGAAGGCGACGCACGAGGCCGCGAACTTCTGGCGCGACTCATCGGTCAGCGCCACATCGCTGAAGCGGCTCGACCAGGTCCAGCCGCCGATGGAGATCAGCGTTTGCAGATGCGGGTAACGCTCCTTCAGCAGCATCAACTGGCGGAAGTTGCCCAACAATCCCGTTCCCTCGGTGTCGCCGGGGTAGGGGAACTGCGTATCCGCCCACTCATCCCCCAGCAGGCATTCGCCGTCTTCCGAGACGTTGATGAAGGCGTAATTGATGTGCGTGAGCTTATCCGCCGGAATATCGGTCACGAAATACTGCCGCGCGTAGATGCTCCACGACGAAAAATAAGCCACGATCCGCGCGGGTCGATCCGCGCCCACGGCGCTCCATCCGGTCATCATCAGCACCACCAGGCTCATCAGGATGCCCATCCGCAGCCGCGTCATATTGACCTTCCCTTCGCCCCGATGCCATTTCCGCGATTGTACCGCGATTCGGTCACGGTCATGAACCAGGGGTGTACTTCAAATTAGGACAAGATTCATCACTGGCGGACGGGCAGAAGCCCGGCCCTACGATTCCTGCCTCGGTAGGAACGCCATTCTGCGACCGAAGGAAGTCCCTTTAGGGAGCGTCCGAGAACAGAACACCCCCACGTTGAAATGCACCTGTCATGATCCACCCTGGTATCCGAATTCCCCCAATTCCGCTACAATACAATCCAATAATCTCATTGCAAGGCGAACGCTCAACCATCCATGACTGGCGTGCATCACGCGGCGGAAAAACAGCCGCAAGACCGCTCCAACCTCATCGCCCGTTCGATCAGCGCCTTTGTCGGCGGGCCGATCATCCTGCTCGTGACCTACCTGGGCGGCGTACCCTTCCTGCTGGTCGGGCTGGGGGCGGCCCTCCTCATCATGCTGGAATTCTGCGCGTTGGGCGCGGAACGGAACACGCCGGGCAACCTGTGGATCGGCCTGCCCGCAGCCGTGGCCGTGGTGCTGGCCTTCGTCGCCGGGCAGTTCGGGCTGGTGATCGTCCTGTTCATCGCTGCCGCGTTGGGCGTCTGGATTTACGAGCAGATGCGCGGCGCGGTCGATGCGGGCACGGGCACGCGCGTCGGGTTGACGCTGGCCGGGCTGGCTTACGCGGCGCTGCCGGTCAGCTTCCTGGTGACGCTGCGGAACCTGCCCAACGGGATGCTCTGGATTTTCCTGCTGTACGGCATCACCTGGGGCACGGATACGCTGGCTTTCTTCGGCGGACGGCGCTGGGGCAAACACCCCCTCGCGCCGCGCATCTCGCCCAAGAAATCCCGCGAAGGGGCGATCATTGGCGTCATCGGCGGCTTCATCATCGCCGTGTTGATCCTGGCGCTCAGCGGGCAGTTGCGGCTGGAACTGCTGCCGCTGGCGCTCTTCGGCCCGCCCCTGGCCGTGATCGGCGATCTGTTCGAGTCCTGGCTGAAGCGCCGCTTCCAGGTCGGCGATTCGCACATCGCTGGGCTGAACATCATTCCAGGGCATGGCGGCGTCCTCGACCGGACGGACTCGCTGGTCTGGGTGACGACCTTTTGCGCCCTTTATTTCCTATTGATCGGATTGATTGTCTGAATATTGTGTAGAATGGTATTGATACCGGATCGCTGCCCATCGCAAAGTTGAGGATGTTTCATGCCCACAAAAGCCCAAACCCGGAAATCGGACAGCGGTGTCCAGCCCAACCGCGAGGAACTCCTCCAAATGGGCATCCGCGCCGCCAAGTCCGGCAACCGCGAAGGCGCGCGCATTGCCTTCGAGCAGGTGCTTTCCCAGGACAAACGCAATGAACGCGCCATGATGTGGATGGCGAAGCTTTCCACCAGCAAAGGCGAACGCAAGAAGTGGTTGGAGCGGGTGCTGGAAGTCAACCCGGAGAACCAGAACGCTCTGGACGCCATGCGCCGCATGGATTACGAGCGCAGCGCCAGCGAGAACCGCACCTTGCTGATCTTCGGCGTGGTGCTGGGCGTGCTGATCGTCATCACGTTGGTGGTCATCGGGTTCTTGTTTCTCATCCCGCGCTGATCCCACAATCAGGCTAAAATAGAAGCGTGAATCAGCGCGTGAACACGCGGAGGCTGCCCATTGGCCGGGACAAGTGGACTACAGAACAAATTACAGGCCGGGATCGAAGCGGCGCGGCGCGGCGACCGGGTGAATGCCCAGAAGCTGCTGCGAGCCGTCATCGATGCCGATCCGAACAACGAAGTCGCCTGGATGTGGCTGGCTTCGTCCCTGGATAACCTCGGCGAGCGCCGTCAGGCGTTAGAGCAGGCGCTCCGCATCAACCCCAGCAACACCCGCGCCAAAGCCGCGCTGGATCAACTCAACGCGGTGCTGCCGCCCGCCCTGGGATTGCGGAAGCCTGCGCCCACAGGCACAGGTGCAGCCGTACCCCGCCTGCCGGATGAACGCCGGGGCGGGAACAGCATCCTGATCATTGTCGGCGTGCTGGCGGCGCTGCTGGTGGGGGCGCTGATCATCTTTAACCTGGTCGCCCGGACGCAGCAGCCCGTTCCCCCCAACGAAGAGACGCGCTCGGCCATCCTCAACACGGCCACGCCGACGGCCACCATCGACCCAACCAGCTACACGGCGACGCCCTTCTTCGGGATCATCGTCACGCCGGCCAACCTGCCGACCCTGCCGCCGACCTTTACGCCGACTTTCACGCCGGTCATCCCCACCGAGACGCCCACGGCCACCCCGGTTCCGCTGACCAGCTTCGTGTTGTGGTACACCAGCGTCAACGAAGGCGAATCGCAGCCGGCCCTGTTCCGCATGAACGGCGACGGCACGGGCGATCAGGCGGTTGGGCCAGCCGGCTTCAGCGACATCGCCGTCTCGCCCGACCAGCGCCTTGTTGCCTTCGTCCGCGAGGCGACCTCCGACCAGAACGGCCAGTCCGTCACCGCGCCCGAATTGTTCGTCGCCCCGCTGAGCGACCTCGCCCAGGCGCGGCAGATCACCGCGCTGGGCAGCGATACGCTTGCCCATCCCAGTTGGGCGCCGGACAGCATCACGCTAGTCTTCGCCAGCGATTACGACGGCGACAGCGAACTGTGGACGATCACCGAGGACGGCAACAATCTGCTGCGCCTGACCGATAACGATGCCGCCGATCTCGAACCGGCCTGGTCGCCGGATGGCAGCGTCATCGTCTATGCCTCTGAGCAGGCCAACGGCCCCGGCACGGGACTGACCGAGTTGTTCAGCATCACCCCGGACGGCGGCCAGATCACCCAGCTTACCGATGCGGAAGGCAGCAGCTACTCGCCTTCCTGGTCGCCGGATGGAACGCGCATCGCCTTCGCCAGCGACCGCGGCGGCGATGGCGACATCTACATCATGGACAGCGACGGCCAGAATTATGTCCGCCTGACGGTGGACGATGGCAGCGCCGAAGACCGCATCCCGGCCTTCACCCCGGTCGGGAATGCCGTGATCTTCGCCTCCAACCGCGCCGGCGGGGATGACTTCCAGTTCTATCAAGTGGACCTCAATGGGCGTGAAGTCGCGCGGCTGGTCGATCCTGGCCGCAGCGTCGAGTCCTTCAGTTTCCGCCCGGAACCGCTCCTGCTGGCGCGCTGAGCGCCCGCCGGAGCAGATCAGGAAAAGGTGTCGTGAGCGACGAGAAAATCATTCAGGAATTGATGCGCCAGGGCATTGAGGCCGCCCGCGAGGGTCGCAAGGCCGATGCCAAGCAGTTCTTCGAGCAGGTCGTCGAGCTGGACGACAAGAACGAGAAAGCCTGGATGTGGCTGGTCTCGGTGGCCGAAAGCGAAGAAGAACGCCGCGTTTATCTGGGCAACGTGCTGTTCATCAACCCCAACAACGAACGCGCCCAGAAAGCCATGGAACAGATCGAGGCCAAGAACAAACAAATCCGCGACCAGCAGGAGATCGTCCCCGGCATCACCCGCCGCATGGCGCTCCTGATCGGCGGGGGCGGCGCGGCCATCATCTTCCTGCTGCTGGTCGTCTTCCTGGCGATCAGCGGTGGACGGAACGCCGAAGTCGCCTCCCAGACGCAGGTCGCCCTCGAACTCGAAAGCACCAGCGCGGCCATCGCCCAGCTTGCGACCCAGGTGGGTGTGGATGCCACCAACACCCAACTGGCGGCCGTCTCGCCCACGCCCACCTCGACCAACACCCCCAGCCGCGCCACGCTGCCGCCCACCTTCACCCCCTTGCCGTCACCGACCCTGCTGGTGACGGCCACGCCGCTGCCGCTGCCCATCAACCTGAGCGGCAAGCTCTACGGCTGGAGCGGCCGCGATGTCACCCAGAACAGTTTCCTGAACATCGTTCAGTTCGACCTGGCGACCGGCCGCACCACCGCCATAGGCGCGCTGGAAGGCCGCAACCCGGTCGTCAACCCCCAGCGGCAGACCCTGGCCTACACGCGCTATTTCGCCGCCACCTTCGACTTCGCCCTGGAAGAATATAATCTCGGCAGCGGCGCGTCCACGCTGTTGACCGAAGGCCAGCAGGTCCTCCAAACCCAGATGCCGAGCTACTGCGCCACGGTCAATCAGGTCGCTTTCGTCGGCCGCCCCAGCTCGGCAGATGTGAGTGCGACTGAAGTAACCTATCAGATCTTCGTGCTGAACCTGGACAGCCGCCAGTTGTTCCGCCTGACCAATGACCGTTCCAGCTACGCCTACCCGGTCTATTCGCCCGACTGCACCCGGCTGGCCGTCATCAAGTCCGAAGGCGGAGCCAACCCCACCACCGATCTGGTGCTGATCGATACCGCGTCGCTGGCGCAGACGCCGCTTACTACCGATGCTGGCAACTTCATCGAGTCGGCGGCCCGCTGGTCGCCGGACGGCACGCAGTTGGTCTACAGCGCCGCCCCCGCCACCGACCCGGCCAACGCCGATATCGCCATCCGCCGCGCCGATCCGTCCAGCACGCCGCTGCTGCTGGCGCGGGAGCCGGCCAACGAGGTCTTCCCGGTCTTCAGCCCCGACGGGCGCTATGTGGCCTTCGCCAGCAATCGCAGCGGCTATTACGATCTGTATGTGCTGGAACTGGAAAGCAACACCGTCTCTCAGTTGACGGCTACCGAGGATGATGACTATCCCGGAGATTGGACGCCCTAAGGCATTGCCGGGAATGCCCCACTACCCCTGGACGTGTCGGCTGAGTATAGCCCACACGTCCTAACGCCTTCGCTGAGTCTTTACGCTATAGTGGGCGGAAATCGGTGGTGTGGATACAGGTGAACAGGTATGGTTGCGAGTGTACATATGGTCAGCCAGCAGTCCAGCCGCGAAGGCAGTGAACGTTTCAATGAACTGGTGCAGGCCGGTCGCGCCGCCCTGAATATGGGCAACCGCCAGCAGGCCCATGATTATTGGAAGGAAGCCGCCCGGCTGAATCCCTTCCACGAGCAGATCTGGCAGATGCTCCTCGATGTGGTCGATTCGGAGGAAGATCGCCGCGTCTGCTTGCAGAACATCCTGCAAATCAACCCGCTCAACACCCAGGCCCGCCGCCAGATCAACCAGATGCAGGCCCGCAAGGAACGCGCCGCCCAGTACCGCCTGGAACGCATCGAAGCCCGGCAGGTCGGGGCGCGCCGCCGCCGGCATATCCTGACCCGTGCCATCTTCCTCGGCCTCGCCATCGGGCTGTCGGGGGCTTTCTTCGGCGTCGTCCTCAGCATCCTCCTCTACGGCCGCTGATCGCCGCTCGGCATCGTTTCCCGCAGCAGGTATCATCCCGGATGATGCTATAATCGTGTCAACCCGCTCCGTCAGCGATGAGGCACATGCCCGATGGTCACGATCCGCTTGAAAGGTCAGGTCACAGCCGACGGCCAACTGGTGTTCGAGCTTCCCGATAAGCTGCCGCCGGGCGAGGCTGAGATCACCATTCAGATTGCCGAGGACGACGAACCCTTCACCGACGAGGAGATCAAGGCGCTGCTCACCTTCACCCCGACCAGCGGCGCGGACATTGTGGCGGCTGGACTCACCGGCGGCTGGGAAGATATGGGTATCACCGATCCCGTCGCCTGGGTCGAGGAGCAGCGGCGCGTCCGCCCCTCGTTCCCCTCTGGTTGATGCACTGGAATGTGTCATAAGCTTCTCTTGCGGTTTTTCCTTGATACCAGCCAACTCAGCCTCTGTCAGTGCGAAGCCTCCCCAATGAATCAATAGGGGCTTTGCGCCGCCTTTTGTCCCTTTAGTGGACATGGCTTTTCGGCAGCCGGACACTTTAGTGTCTGGCGGCGCAAACCGCATATCTGCCCTGTTTTCTTGACCGCATTAGCCCCATCCCGAATCGATTCCGCCCCCATTTGCGTATACAATCGCAGCGTCGGTGAATGACTCACTGAGGATGTGCCGCCATGCTGCGAATGCTCTGGAAGCTGCTCAAACCGGTTCTGCTGCTCGCCCTGGTCGCCGTGGTGGTCATCGGCGTGCTGTTCGCCTATACGCGCGGCCTGATCCCCGGCCTGGGCACGACCTACACCGTCAACACCACCCTCATCCTGGATGGCATCCAGCAGCTTTCCTCCCTGACGGTCACGCGCTTCAACTATTCCAGCGCCGTCTACACCGAGCGCGATATGCCTGATTTCCTCAAGTTCCTGTATGGCGACCGCCAGGTGATGATTGCCGTCGGCGCGATCACCGCCGGCATCGATATGAGCGGCATCCAGCCCCAGGATGTCACCTGGAATGGTGAGGTGCTGAGTCTGCGGTTGCCCGCGCCCAGCCTGCAAGACTGCTTCCTGGATGACGGCGCGACCTATATCGCCGACCAGCAGACCGGCCTCTTCGCCCGGCGCGATCCCAACATCGACCAGGACACGCGCCGCTATGTGGTCGGCCAGTTCCGGGATGCGGCCCTGGCCGCCGAAATCCTCGCCCAGGCGCAGACCCAGGCCGAGCTGGTCATCCGCCAGTTCGTGGCGCTGGTCAGTTCTGATGCCGTCCGCCGCATCGACATCACCTTCCAGCCGCCTGATCCCAACGCGCCCCTGCCGGAAACCTGCTCGTAAGCCGTCAAGCGGACGAGTCCGTCACGTCCTCCAGCGGAACCCCGGCCCGGCACAGCGGACACCCCTCTGGCTTCCACAGGGGACTTGGCCGGGCGACGATGGATTCAATCGGGATGCCCCGCGGCTCGAAGAACTGCGCCGCCGAGTCCCCCAGCACCAGCAGCGCCCCCACCACGGCCACATCCGCCCCCTGCGCTTGCAGGCTGGTCAGCGTCCCCCGCACCGCCGATCCCGCGCTGATGACATCATCGACGATGGCGACCCTCTGCTCGCGCGCCGCCTCGCGGAGACTCTTCGGCAGGGGATACTCCACCGGATACAGTCCCCCGTGCTGCGGGCGAACCACCCGCTCGGTGTAGAAGAAGGCGATATCCAGTTCAGCGGCGATCTGTTCCGCCACCAGCGCCCCGCCGATGAGCGGGCCGCAGACGGCCGTGATTCCGTGCTGCGCGAACTTTTCAGCCAGTTCACTGACGAACGGCTGCACCTTTCGTGGTCGCAGGAACAGCAAGTCCAGTTCCAGCCACAAATCGCTGTGATAACCGGACTCGTAGCGGAAGTGCCCCTCCCGCGCCGAGAGCAAATCCATGAATGGGTGTGTCGTCATTGTGCTTGTTCTCCCTTTGCGGCTGATTCTACCTCACCCCAACTGATCCCTATTTCTAACCCTGATGCCATTGTCGCCAACCTCATCCGCTCTGCGCGCTTCCATAAACTATCAGGCAATATCTCTTCTCCACCCAAATGGACACAGCGCCCACTCCGATTTACAATACCGACCCTCTCTAGGATTCAGACTTCTCACGAAAGGACACGCTGCGATGCAGTACCGACGGCTAGGCAAATCCGGCTTGAAGATCAGCGCCGTTTCGCTCGGCGCGTGGCTCACCTACGGCAGTGACCGCGTGCAGGAAGAACAGGCCGTGGATTGTATCCGCAAGGCCATCGAAAGCGGCATCAACTTCATCGATGTGGCCGATATTTACGCCCGCGGCCGCGCCGAAGAGGTCGTTGGCCGTGCCATCCAAAGTTTCAAACGCAGCGATCTGGTCATCAGCACCAAAGCCTACTGGTCGATGAGCGACAACATCAACGACCGCGGCCTCTCCCGCAAGCACCTGACCGAATCGGTGCATAAGTCGCTTAAGCGCTTCGGCACCGATTACATCGACATCTTCTTCTGCCACCGCTTCGATGAAGAGACCCCGCTGGAAGAAACCGTCCGTACCCTCGACGACCTCATCCACCAGGGCAAAATCCTCTACTGGGGCACGAGCATGTGGAACGCCGCCAACATCAACGATGGCGTCGCCACCGCTCGCCAGGTCAACGCCGTCGCCCCGGTGGTCGAACAGCCGGAGTACAACATGCTCGACCGCGGCTTCGTCGAGGGAGGCTTGGAGTCCGCCCTCGTCAATCACGGCCTGAGCATGGTCGTCTGGAGTCCGCTGGCGCAGGGTATCCTCACCGGCAAGTACAACGACGGCATCCCCGCCGGCAGCCGCTATGAAACGGTGGACTGGTTCAAGGATCACCTGACCGAGGACAAGCTCGTCAAAGCCCGCGCCATCAGCGCCCTCGCCCAGGAGATGGGCACAACTTCGGCGGCGCTCGCCATCGCCTGGACGCTCAAGAATCCGCTGGTCGCCAGCGCCATCACCGGCGCGAGCAAGCCCACCCAGGTCGATGAGAACATCAAGGCGCTCGATGTGGTCATCACGCCCGAAATCAACGAACGCATCGAGGGGATTCTTCAGAACAAGCCTGTCATCCCCAAGCACAATTAGCAGGCCGGCAATCTGAACCTGCCAGTAGGGGCGCAGCACGCTGCGCCCTCTCGTCATTTTCATCAACCTCGGTATGTTCTCTGCGTCCTCTGCGCCTCAGCGGTTAGAATCTGCATTGGACTTACATCTGAGAGGAGTGGGGGTGAGTGCCTACGTATGCTCCAGCACGGGATGCGGCTTGTACGGCACTTCCAGATAAGCGATGTCCTCCGCCGTCAGCCTGATCGCCAACGCCGCCACCGCTTCATCCAGGTGGTTCATCTTCGACGCCCCGATGATCGGGCTGGTGATCCCCGGCTGATGCAGCATCCAGGCCAGCGCGATCTGCGCCGGGCTGAAGCCCAGCCGCTTCGCCACCTCCAGCACCCGGTCGAGCGTCTCGAAGTCGTTGTCCTGGAAGTAAAGCCGCTGCGCGAACGGATCGGAGCGCGAACGCGCCGTCTCCCCTGACCGGTCCCGGTTGCGGTTCCCCGCCAGGAATCCCCGCGCCAGCGGACTCCACGGGATGATCCCCACGCCCTCAGCCTGGCACAGCGGGTTCATCTCGCGGTCTTCCTCGCGGTAGACCAGGTTGTAATGGTTCTGCATGGAGACAAAGCGCGTCCACCCATGCCCATCGGCCACGTACAGCGCCTTGGCAAACTGCCAGGCGAACATGCTCGACGCGCCGATGTAGCGTGCTTTGCCGCTCTTGACCACCTCGTGCAGCGCCTCCATCGTCTCCTCGATGGGAGTTTCCGGGTCCCAGCGGTGAATCTGGTATAGATCGACGTAATCCGTGCCCAGCCGCCGCAGCGATTGGTCGATGGAATTGAAGATGTGCTTGCGGGAAAGTCCCTGCTGGTTAGGCTTATCGCCCATCGGGTGGAACACTTTGGTGGCGATGACCACCTCGTCCCGCCGGGCGAAATCCCGCAGCGCCCGCCCGGTGACTTCCTCGCTCACCCCCAGTGAATACACATCAGCCGTGTCGAAGAAGTTGATGCCCTGTTCCAGCGCCTGCTGGAAGAACGGACGGCTGGCCGCTTCATCCAACACCCATTCCCGCCATGCCGGGCTGCCATAGGTCATGCACCCCAGACAGATCCGCGACACCTTCAGTCCCGTCTTGCCCAGCCGCACGTACTCCATGCTTCACCCCCTGCCTGTTCGATGAATTTCCCCAAAAAATCCCCTCTGTGTTCCTCTGTGTTCTCTGTGCCTCTGTGGTTCAATTCATGACCGACAGCAGCACCGTCATCGTCACCAGACTCGCCAGCGTGCTGACCACCACCGCCCCGCCCACGAAATCGGCATCGCCGCCGAACTCCGCCGCGACAACCGCTGCGTTCACCGCCGTCGGCATCGCCAGTTGGACGACCAGCGCGTGCTGCTCCACCCCGGAGAACCCCAGCAGCGGCGTCAGAGCCGCCACCACCACCGGCGCGATCACCAGCCGCGCCCCGACCGCCGTGACCAGCGCCTTCCAGCGCGGCCCGACCTGCTCGCGCATCGACGACCGCGCCAACTGCGCCCCCAGTAGCAGCAGGATCATCGGGATCGTCGCTTGAGCCAGCAGATGCGCCGCGCGGGTGATCGCCACCGGCAGTTGAACGCCGAACAGGTTGACGATCAGCGCCGCGCTCAGCGCGTAAATCAGCGGCGTCCTGAACACCCGCAGCAGGGCATCCCGGCTGCTCAGGCGTCCTCGTGAAGACAGGAACACGCCGACCGTGGTCGTCACAATCGAGGTCAGCGCCACGATGACCACCGCTTTGGGGATGGCTGCCTGCCCGAAGGCGAAGGTGATGACCGGCAGCCCCAGATTGCCGCTGTTGACCAGCACGATGCTGACCATCATCGCGCTCTGGGTCGAACGTCCCAGCGATCCGAACGGCCGGGAAACCACCCAGGCGATCCCGATCAGGATGACCGTCACGAATCCCACCAGCAGCGCCAGCCGTCCCAGATCGGCCAGCCCCAGCGCCGAGGAGGTCAGGTTGTCGAAGATCAGCGAGGGCATCAGCACGTAGATCGAGGTGCGCGTGTAAGTCGTCAGGTCCAGATCGAAGCGCCGCCCGAACCCATAACCCAGCAGCACCACCAGCGCCACAGGGAGGAGAACTTCGGTGAGAATGCGTGGATCAAAGGCCATGCTGCGCCTGGGCGTCAGGCCGGCGGATCGGAGACCGGGGCAGCCGATCCACGCCGCAGCACATTGGCCTTGAGCTGGCCGCAGCCGGCATCGATGTCGATCCCGCGCCGGACACGCACCGTGGCTGGGATGCCGTATTGCTCCAGGATGCCGATGAACCGCTCGATCCGATCCGATCCCGACGG
The DNA here is from genome assembly GCA_016788965.1 of Anaerolineae bacterium. GTDB lineage: Bacteria > Chloroflexota > Anaerolineae > Aggregatilineales > Phototrophicaceae > CFX2. The sequence goes on from JAEUQZ010000018.1 coordinate 21,620, forward strand.
GCCGAGGGCATAGCCGCCTGTCGGATTGAGCGGGATGATGTTGACGTGGCACAGCAGCCCCTTGAGGAGCTTGCCGAGCGCGAGCGCCTGCTCAGGGGTGTCGTTCTCGCCGTGGATAGCGGCCCACTCGAAGGTGATGCGCCGCCCGCTCTTTTCGACGTAGTAGCGGCAGGCGTCCAGCAGGTCGTGGATCGGCCAGCGTTTGTTGACTGGCAGCAGGCTGGAGCGTTCGCCATCGGTCGCCGCGTGCAGGCTGACCGCCAGTTTGACCTGCAAGCCTTCGTCGGCGAACTGCCGGATCTGCGGAACCAATCCCACCGTGCTGATGGTGATGTGCCGCGCCCCGATCCCCAGGTCAGACATCAGCCGCCGGGTGGCCGCCAGCGACGCCTCGTAGTTATGGAACGGCTCGCCCATGCCCATCAGCACCACGTTGCTCAGACGCTCGCCCTCGGCTTCCAGATCGCGGGCAAAGCGGACGGCCTGCTCGAAGATTTCCGTCGGCGTCAGGTTGCGGGCGAAGCCCATCTGCCCGGTGGCGCAGAATACACAGCCCATCGCGCAGCCCGCCTGCGTCGAGATGCAGGCGGTGCGGCGGTCATCGTCGTAAGGCATCAGCACCGCTTCGATGAACTGGCCGTCGTGCAGTTGGTACAGCCGCTTGACCGTCCCGTCGCCGCTCGACTGTTCCGCCGCCACCGTCAGCGCCCCCAACTGCGTTTCGGTTTCCAGGCGCGACCGCAGCGATTTCGGCAGGTCGGTCATTTGGGCAAAGTCAGCGGCGCGGCGGTCATACAGCCACTTCCAGACCTGCTTGGCGCGGAAGCGGGGTTCCCCCCAGCCCACGATCAGGTCGGCCAACTGCTCCGCCGTCAATTCATACAGATTCAGCATTACCCTTTACCCAACCTCTCCCCTGAAAACAACCTTTGGTTCCCTCAAACACCGTCTTGGTTGGCGATGTCCCGTCCCGAATTAGACCCCAAACCCGCCCGCCACGCAAAGCCGCCCCCACGCTCGCGGCATCGTTTATGATGGAGATGATCGAGCAAGAGGAATACGGCCATGAAAACGTTAGGGGAATTGACCCTCCAGGAACTCGAAGCTTTGATCGACCGGGCAGTCGAACGCAGACTGGAACGCGGCCTTCGCTTTCAACATCTTCTCGGTCGTCCTCATGATCCGCGTACCCTCCAGGAAGTCCTCGACTCCGTGGAGCGTCACCGCTGGACGCCACCCCCGGCTCCCCCTCCGTCGTCGAAATGCTCCGCGAAGACCGTGATCGATGAATGCCTACATCGTCGATGCGACGGTACTGGCTGCCTTGAAAATAGCTCTCACCCCCAAAAACACGCCTCCATAGGGACATGCAACGGCACATCCGGGCATTTGCCCTGCCTATTCCCACCCCTCCGCATTCCTCT
>JAEUQZ010000190.1 GCA_016788965.1 Anaerolineae bacterium
ACCTTCGGCGAAACCTGGGGCTGGGGAGCATCCAAGGCGGAAAGCAAAAAGATGTTCGACCTGTTCGCGAATGCAGGCGGGAATTTTATCGATACCTCGGTCAATTACACCGACGGGACCAGCGAGGAATTCCTCGGCGATTTTCTCAAAGCCGACCGCGATCATTTCGTGATGGCGACCAAATACACACTCACCAAGCCAGATAACACCGACCCAAATGGCGGCGGCAACAGCCGCAAGAACATGCGCCAATCGGTCGAGCGCAGCCTGAAGCATCTCCAGACCGATTACATCGACCTGTACTATCTGCACGCCTGGGACTACATGACGCCTGTCGAGGAAGTCGTCCGCGGCCTGGATGATCTGGTCAGCAGCGGCAAGGTGCTGTACGTGGCCTTCTCGGATACGCCCGCCTACATCGCCGCCGAAGCCAACACGCTGGCGCATCTGCGCGGCTGGTCGCGCTTCGTCGGGCTGCAGATCCCGTATTCGCTGCTGGATCGCGCCGTCGAGCGCGATCTGCTGCCGATGGCGCGGCACTGGGATATGGCGGTGCTGCCCTGGGGTCTGCTCGAAGCCGGCGTGCTGAGCGGCAAGTTCCTCACCAAGCCGGACGCCGCCACCCGCGTCAATCCCGACGAACTCAAGCTCGGCGAGAAATCGATGGCGGTCGTGCTGGAAGTCCAGAAGATCGCCCAGGAAACCGGGCGCAGCATGTCCGAGGTGGCGATCAACTGGGTGCGGCAGCAGCCCGCCGCCCAGATGATCCCGATCCTGGGGGCGCGGACACTGGCGCAGTTGGAAGACAACATCGCCACGGCCGAATGGAAGCTGACGCCGGAGCAGTGGGCGCGGCTGGATGAACTCAGCCGCATCGAGTTGGGCTTCCCGCACAACTTCCTGCCCGCCAATCGCTACGTCTTCGGCGCGACCTTCGACCAGATCGACAACCACCGGGTGTAGATCGGCCTCGCCCTGCGGTACACTTCAGCGGAGTCGGGCGTCATCTCGGCTCCGCTGTTCCATTTCAACCTGCCGCGAGGAATCCCATGCGCTTCACCGATCTCTTCCCCGACCGCAAGCCGATCATCGGCATGGTTCACCTGCTGCCGCTGCCCGAATCCCCCGATTTCGCCGGCAGCCTGGAGGGCATCTACAGCCGCGCCCTGCATGATGCCACCGCCCTGAGCGATGCTGGCGTGGATGCGCTGATCGTCGAGAACTTCAGCGACGAACCCTTCTGGATTGGCGAGCCGACGGCGGCCCAGCTCGCGCTGATGGCGGCCATTACCGCCCTGATCCGCCAGCAGGTATCGCTGCCCGTGGGCGTGAATGTGCAGTTCAATGCGTGGCAGGCCGAGATCGCCCTGGCCTATGCCTGCCGCGCCGATTTCGTGCGCGTCGAGGTCTTTGTCGATACCGTGCTGATGGCCCAGGGGACGGTGCAGCCCTGCTCGGCGCAGATCCGCCGCTACCGCCGGGCGCTGGGCGCGGATCGGGTGCTGCTGCTGGCCGACATCCAGACCAAATACACCCAGAACATCATCCCCCAGCCGCTGCGCCAATCGGCCATCGACGCCCAGAACGCCGGCGCCGACGCGCTGATCGTCACCGGGGCGGCCACCGGCCAGGCCACGCCCCTCGACGCCGTGGCCGAAGCGAAGCAGGCCGTCCGTCTGCCCGTATTGGTCGGCAGCGGAACCCATCAGCAGAACGTCGCCGAGGTGCTGTCGGTGGCCGACGGCGCGATTGTCGGCTCCAGCCTGAAGGAAGATGGCGATGTCCTCAAACCCGTCTCGCTGGAACGCTCCCGCCACTTCATGTCCGCCGCGCGGGCCTAACCGTACCCCTTGAAAACAGCCGCTCGTTTCCCTCAGACACGGCCTTCTGGCCGTCCGCCGCTCTCAAAAACGACGCCCATCCCAGGGACGCGCAGCGGCGACCGAAAGAACTCCCCTTGTGGGCGCGTCCGGGATTTCATCCCTCGGCGTCGCCCATCCACCCTTTTCCCCTCAAAAGAGTGACAATAATGTCACCCTTTCGATCCCATTCTGTGCTACCCTGTATCTACGGACGGGTAGGGGCATCCTTCTCAGCCCACCCGCCTGACGACGCTCTTTAACAAACGGATAGGGATATTGCGCGGTCTTTTGTCCCTTCAGTGGACATGGTTTTTCGGCAGCCGGATCACTTTAGTGTCCGGCGGCGCATTTGCACCGTTTCGCGGATTTGCATTTGCAGCATTTCGCCCTGTGAGCCGAACCGGAAGCTGCGACCTCCTGACACAAAACGGCGACGGCGGCGTGTCCGCCATTGCCGCCATTTCCGCCACAAAACCGGGCCATCTTCCCGTGGGAAACCGTTCAGCGGTGGCGGATGTGTCACAAAATCGCAGCTTTACGCCTCCACCGACGCCATCATTTGGCGCAGAATTGTTGTTCCGCAACTGCCGCAATTGCCGAAATTGCCGCAACAAGCCGTCCGGCATGGACGACATTTCGGACAATTGGCTTTCTCTGGCTATCAGCTACACCGACAATTCTCAAGATTCTCACATTCTCATTCTTACTTTTTTTATCATTTTGCATCGATCACCGCATTTTACTATCAACTATAAACTATGAACCATAAACTTCCTCGTCTGGCTAAAAGCTATAAGCTACCAGCTAATAGCTACCCGCATTTTTCTATCAACTATAAACTATCAACTACTAACTATAACTAAAAGGAACCTGCGACCATGACCCAAATCGGCTTGATGATCGAAGGACAGTGGGGCCTCACCTGGGAACGCTGGGATCGCCTCCTCCAGGCCGCCGAGTCCCTCGGCTACCAGTGCCTCTTCCGCTCCGACCACTACACCATCGGCCCGCCCGACGAAGCCTCGCTGGAAACCTGGGTGTCCCTCACTTACGCCGCCAGCCACACCCGGCGCATCGAGTTCGGCCCGCTCGTCGCCCCCACCACCTTTCGCCATCCCGCCCTGACCGTCCGCATGGCCGCCGCCGTCGATGACCTCAGCGGTGGACGGCTCGTCCTCGGCCTGGGCACAGGCTGGCACGAGCGCGAACACAAGCAGTTCGGCATCCCCTTCCACGACTTCCCCACCCGCTACGCCATGCTGGAAGAAGCCCTGGAGATCACCACCCGCCTGCTGCGGAGCGAGTCCCCCGTCAGCACCTCCGGCCAGCATTTCCCGCTGGATCAGGCTATCCTGCTGCCGCGCCCCAAACGTCCCGGCGGCCCGCCCGTCCTCATCGGCGGCAACGGCCTCAAGAAGACGCTGCCCCTGGTCGCCCGCTTCGCCGATGAATGGAACGCCGTCTACCTCACCCCCCAGGGCGTCCGCGAACGCAACACGCTGCTGGATGACCTGCTCACGAAGGCCGGCCGCCAGCCCTCCGCCGTCAAACGCTCGCTCATGACCCAGATGATCTTCGGCACGACCGATGCCGAAGTCCGCGCCAGGCTCGCCCAGTCCCCCGAACCGAGCGACAAGCTCCTTGAGTGGAACCGCGTCGTTGGCACACCCCAGCAGGTTGTCGATCAGATCGGCGCCTACGTCGAGGCTGGCGTGCAGCGCTTCATGTTCATGTGGCGCGACCCGACCGATCTCGACGGCATCGAGAAGCTCGCCCAGACCGTCCTGCCGCAGTTCCACCAGGCCTGACGTGAACCCGCGCCGCGCCTTCACCCGGCTTGGACGAGGACTGCTCGCTGGAGCCTTGCTCATGCTGGCCTTCCCCGTCATTGCCCAGTCCGACCCCACCCTGGCCGATTTCTGGGACGGCCTCGCCGAGTGGGTGCTGGAGACTGCCGATGTCGGCCTGCCCATCGGCGAGAGCGATACCCTCCTCCGCCCTGACGGGACGTACTGGTCTTACCTCCACGCCAGCGACCAATCGGCGGGCATCGTCGATCAGTGCGGCGAACCGGTCGCCTTCCCCGGCTGCCTGACGCTCTGGCGCAGCGCCGATGGCGCTCAGTCCTTCGCCCTGGCCGAACCGATGTGCCTGATGGCCTGCCAGTCCTGCCCCTGCGATGATGTCCGCGACCACATCACCGCCCAGCAGTACCCCCGCGTGGCCGTCGCCGAGGACGGCCAGCACTACCTCGCCTACGAATGGCACGCCCAGGTGATGCTCCGCCGCTCCGATGACGGCCTGAACTGGTCGGACTGGTCGTATCTGCTCACCCCCGGCGGAACCTGGCCGAGTTCCTATGCCCCCTGTACCCCAACCGAGAAGATCGGCCCGCACCCCAACATTCGCGGCGAAGTCCATGACTGTCTGGTCGGCGCTCCGCCCGGCCTCTACATCGACGGCAATACCCTCTATGTCTTCGTGGCCGCCGGATCAGCACCCGGTCACATGCGCTGCTACAAAGGCGACCGCCACGGCGACCTGGGCCGCCTCCAACGCTGCCAGACCGATCCGCTCTTCGAGGGCGCGCCCGAATACGGCCCGACCGAGATCACCTCCGGCCCAGAGATCGCCGCCTACTTCGATTTCCGCTACGTCAGTTCCGCCGAGGTCATGAAAGTCGGCGACCGCTACTACATGGCCTACGAGGGCATCCGCGGCCCTGACCAGCTTGAACGCGGCATGGATACCCAGTTCGGGCTGGGCTTCGCCCGCTCGACCACCAGCGCCATCGACGGCCCCTGGGAGAAATTCCCCGGCAACCCCGTGATTCAACCTGTTGCCTTCAATTGGGGCATCGGCCATGCCGACCTGCTGCTCATCGACGGCCAGACCGTGATGATTACGGCCACGTCTCAGGAGACGCGCGGCCGCTATGTGTTGCGCTGGAAGTGAGGAGTTCCGAACCGGTCAGAGGAACCGGGCGGGGTGTATTTCAATCTAGGGGTAAACTCGGATAGCATGACGATCTCTTGTCAATGGACTTGCTTATTGGCTCATCCGGCAAGTAAACGGATCACAATGAGAGCCTTTTGTAGGGGCGCAGCGTGCTGCTCCCACATTCGGAACTTACCGGATGCACCACTTATCGCATTGTCTTTTGTCCCTTTAGTGGACATGGATTTCGGCAGCCGGATCACTTTAGTGTCTGGCTGCCTCATCGAAGGTGTACTGCTGAAGGGGTAGAGGCGTTCAGGCCGTTTGCGCGGCCTCCGCCGCCTGCATACGCCAGCCGCGCGGACGGCGGGCTGGTTTCCGTCGCTGGTTGTTCAACCGCTGCACCAGCCCCGGATCGATCCGTACCGCCGGGGTTTCGGCGGCGATGGGCTGAAGCACGGGCGCGACCTGGAAGGCGACCAGCGCCGGATAGTCATACCCTGCCGCTGCTGAACAGTCGATGGCGAAGCTGTGGTGTCCCCGGCAGTTCGGCTGACCGCAGTGATACAGTGCCATAATCCCCGTTCCTTTCAACCCTTATTCAAACAAGGCGTTAACGATGTAAGTGCATTGATACTCAAAGCATAAAGGGATTTGCCGCGCTGTGAACCCCACATTTCGAGGGGGAATTGTCCAAAGAGAGAGTCGTACCCTTGACAGCCGCCCTGTTTGCTCATCGTTTGAATCGCGGCAGCCGTCCTCTCCAATAGGGGGTATTTCATACCTGGGGTAATTTCGGATAGCATGATGGCCTTTCATGAGGAGACTCGGATGCCGCGCTGTCTTTTGTCCCTTCAGTGGACATGGTTTTTCGGCAGCCGGACACTTTAGTGTCTGGCGTCTTCAAACCGACAATCTGCCCTCCTGTCATGAACCTCCTCATGCTGCTCGTTTTCAAACCCACTCCAATTTGAAATGCGTCCCCTCCATTGATGGGCTTTGACAGGTTCCGCCCCCACAGAGTAGACTTGGTGTAACTTGTCATAACAGGACTACAGTCTGGCTGCCCTGTCTCTTCCAAAAAAGGACTTCTTGCCGATGAAACGCTATTTGATGGGCATTGATTTAGGAACCAGCGGGACGAAAGCCGCGCTCTACGATACCGGCGGCCGCCTCATCGCCGAAGCCAGCCAGGAAGTCGCCCTCTATTATCCCCGACCCGGCGTCGTCGAGCAGGAGACCGAGGACTTCTACACCTCGGCAGCCGCCACCATCCGCCAATGTCTTGTGACCAGTGGGATCGACCCGCGCGAGGTCGCGGCCATCGCCTTCGACAGCCAGATGGCCGGCATCGGTTCGGTCAATGAAGACTTTCGCCCGGCCACCCGTTTCGATTCGTGGCTGGATATGCGCTGCCAGCCCTATATCGACGCGCTGGATCGGGATCACGGCGACCGCATCACTGAGCTGACTGGCTGCCCACCCACCTGCGATCACGGCCCGAAAATCCTGTGGTGGAAAGAAGAACAGCCCGAAGCCTACCGCCGCATTACCAAGTTTGTCGTCCCGGCTGGCTATGTAGCCGGGCGTCTGGCCGGGCTGAAGGGCGAGCAGGCCTTCATCGACCACACCTTCATCCACTTCTCGGCCTTGAGCGACGCCCGCCGGGGCGCTTGGTCGGATGAACTCTGTGGGCTGCTAGGCGTGGATCAGAGTAAGCTGGCGCGGATCGTCGCTCCCTGGGACGTGATCGGGCAGGTCACAGAAGCCGCCGCGCGGGACAGCGGGCTGGCTCCCGGCACGCTCATCGCGGCCGGCGCGGGCGATACCGCCGCCGGGGCGCTCGGCGCGGGCGTAGTGCGTCCCGGCATGGTGCTGGATACGGCCGGGACGGCGGCGGTGCTGGCCGGCTGCACCGACCAGTTCACGCCGGATGTAGCCAACCGTGCGCTCCTGTCGATGCGCTCGGTCGTGCCGGGGCTGTGGAATCCGCTGGCCTATATCGCGGGCGGCGGATTGGCGCTGCGCTGGTTCCGCGACCAGTTCTATAACAACCTGCGCGGCCAGCCCCAGACCGCCGCCGGCGATCTCTACGACGAGATGACCGCCGCCGCCCAAGCCATCCCGCCGGGCGCGGATGGGTTGTTCTTCTCGCCGCACCTCGGCGGGCGCATCTGCCCGGCAGAACCCGCCATGCGCGGAGCCTGGGTGGGCTTCTCCTGGGGGCATACCCAGGCCCATTTCTTTCGCGCCGTCCTGGAGAGCGTCGCCTATGAATACGCCCTCTACCTGAACATCCTGCGCGAACTGATCCCCGACCTTAAGCTGGTCGAAGCCCGTGTGATCGGCGGCGGGGCGCGCAGCGCTGGCTGGAACCAGATCAAAGCCGATGTCCTGGGCGTGCCCTACCAGCCGCTCCAGCGTTCCGAATTCGCCACCTGGGGCAGCGCCATGATCGCCGGAGCCGCGGCAGGCATCTTCACCGATCTGGCCGAAACCGCCATGCGGACGACCGCCGCGCAGGGCCAGCCGGTTCAGCCCCGCGCCGAACACGCCGCCGTCTATCAACAGGCCGTAGATCAGTATCACCGCTGGCAGGACAACCTCGGCCAGACCTTCCGTTCCTTGATCCCGACGCTCACCCAATAGGAGTTCATGATGGCATCTCGCATTCGGGTCGTTCTGATTGGCGCAGGTCGCGCCGGGCGTGTCCACGCCAATTCCCTGACGCAGCATGTCCCCGGCGGCGAACTGGTCGGGCTGGTAGACAGCGTGACCGAGACGCTGCGGGAAACCGGGCGCATGTATGGCATCGACGAAGCTGCCCAGTTCGCCACGCTGGAGGCTGCCCTCGACAAGCTGGCCTTCGACGCCGTGGTCATCACCACGCCGACCTTCACCCACAAAGACCTGGCGGTGCAGGCGCTCAGCGCGGGCAAGCACGTCCTGTGCGAAAAGCCGATGGCGCTGAACCTGGCCGAATGCGATGCCATGATCCAGGCCGCCGAGCGCGGCGGGGTCTTCCTGCAAATCGGCTTCATGCGGCGCTTCTCTCCGGAGTTCACCGCCGCCGCTGACCGCATCTTCGCCGGGGAGATCGGCCAGCCGATGATGGTCAAATCGCTGACCCACGGCCCCGGCCTGCCGCCGCCCTGGGCGCGTGACCTCAAGACCTCCAACGGGATGCTGGCCGAGGTCAACAGCCATGACCTGGACTGCGCCCGCTGGCTGATGCAGTCCAATCCCGACCGGGTGTATGTCGAGGTCGCCAATTTCAAAGGGCCGTCGCGTGGTGTCGATACCCCCAACTTCTACGACAACGTGCTGACCTCGATCCGCTTCGAGAACGGCAGCCTGGGCAGCATCTCCGGCATCTGCCCCTGCGACTACGGCTATGACGCCCGCGTCGAGATCGTTGGCGAGCGCGGCATCATGCAGATCGGCGAAATGCAGGGACAGCCCATCGTCGTCTGCACCAACCGCGACCAGGGATTGATTACCCCCATTTACCGCACCTGGCCGGATCGCTTCGCCTGGGGTTACATCCGCGAGATGGAACACTTCATCCAGAGCATTCTGGCGGGGACGCCGCCGAAGGTCGGCGGGCTGGATGGGCGCTGGGCGGTGGCGGGCGTGCTGGCCGGGACGCGCTCCTTCCTGGAAGCGCGGGCGGTGCATGTCGCCGAAGTGCTGAAGGAGGCCGTCTGACATGGCCGAGACGATGCTGGCGGCTGTTTATCACGGCCCCAACGACCTACGAGTCGAGTCCTACCCGATCCCCGCCATCAGCGCCGATGAGGTGCTGCTCAAAGTCGTCAACAGCAGCATTTGCGGGACGGACCTCCGCATCCTCCACGGCGGACACCGCAAGTATCCCGAAGGCGTGGTTCGCATCCCCGGCCATGAAGTCGTCGGCGAGATCGCCGAGATAGGGGCCAACATCCGTGGACTGAGCGTCGGGCAGCGCGTCTTCGTCGCCCCCAATATGGGCTGCGGCCACTGCCGCCAATGCACCTCCGGCAGCAACAACCTGTGCGCCAACTACGACGCCTTCGGCATCACCCGCGACGGCGCTTTCGCCGAATACATGCGCGTCCCGGCCGCCGCCATCTTGCAGGGCAACCTCATGCCGCTCGATCCCGGCGTCGATCCCGCCGCTGCCGCGTTGGTGGAACCGTTCGCCTGCGTGCTGCGCGGTCAGAACGCCGTGGACGCGCGCGTCGGCGATGTGGTCGTGGTGATCGGCGCCGGGCCAATCGGCGCGATGCACATCATGCTGGCGCGGCTGCGTGGAGCCAGCCGGGTGATCGTCAGCGAGATGGTCGCCGAACGGCGTGAACAGGCGCTCACCTTCGGCGCGGATGAAGCCGTCAGCCCGGAGGAACTGCCCGGTGCGGTGGCCGCCGCCAGCCACGGCGAGGGCGCCGATGTGGTCATCGTCGCGGCTCCGGCGCACCGAGCGCAGGAAGAGGCCGTCAGCCTGGCCGCTATTGGTGGACGCATCAACTTCTTCGGCGGGCTGCCCAAAGACCGCCCGACCATCAACCTCGATTCCAACGCCGTCCACTACAAAGAGGTCTACGTCACCGGGACGACGGCGTGCAGCACCAGCGACTGCCGCCAGGCCGCGGCCATCGTCAACTCCGGGCGGATCGACCTCGCCCCGCTCATCAGCGCCCGTTATCCACTGCGCCAGGCGGTGGAGGCTTTCGCCGTCGCTGAAGACC
>JAEUQZ010000191.1 GCA_016788965.1 Anaerolineae bacterium
CGACAACATCGAAGAAGCCATGACCTGGGTGGAGGAGGCCGTCCGCACCGGGACACCGAAATCGATTGGGCTGGTGGGTAATGCGGCGGAGATATTCCCGGAACTATTGATCCGGGGGGTGGTTCCCGATGTAGTGACAGATCAAACATCAGCTCATGATGTGCTGTACGGGTACATCCCGGCAGGGTTGACGCTGGAGGAAGCGAAAGCGCTCAGGGAACAAGATGCCGAGGCCTACAAGCAGCGGGCGATGGAATCGATGGCGCGGCAGGTGGAAACAATGTTGGCCTGGCAGGGCAAAGGCAGCGTGGTTTTCGACTATGGGAACAACCTGCGCCAGCGGGCATTCGACTTCGGGGTGAAGCACGCCTTCGATTATCCGGGGTTCGTGCCTGCCTACATTCGTCCCCTGTTCTGCGAAGGCAAAGGGCCGTTCCGCTGGGTGGCGCTGTCCGGCGATCCCGAAGATATTTACGCAACGGATCGGGCCGTGATGGAGCTATTCCCGAACGACGTGCATCTGAATCGCTGGCTGCATATGGCGCGGGAGAAGATCGAGTTTCAGGGTTTGCCTGCCCGAATCTGCTGGCTGGGTTATGGCGACCGGGCCAAAGCCGGACTGCGCTTCAACGAGATGGTGGCGCGGGGTGAAGTGCGAGCGCCAATTGTGATCGGGCGCGATCATCTGGACAGTGGCTCGGTCGCCAGCCCGAACCGCGAAACGGAAGCGATGCGGGATGGTTCGGACGCGATTGCCGATTGGCCGCTGCTGAATGCGCTGGTGAACGCGGTCGGCGGGGCGACATGGGTGAGTATTCATCACGGCGGGGGCGTCGGGATTGGCTACAGCATCCATGCCGGGCAGGTGATCGTAGCCGATGGCACACCGGAAGCCGCGCGGCGGCTAGAGCGGGTACTGACAACCGATCCCGGCATGGGTGTGGTCAGGCACGCCGATGCCGGCTACCGAGAAGCGGTCGATTTTGCCCACCAGCATAGGATCAAGATACCGATGCTGACTGATTCTGAGGCTTCCACTTCGTAACCCATCAGCGTCTCGGCGCGTGGGGTTGGCAGGGCTAATCACCCCCTGCCAACTGAAGGTGCAGTTTCTCACGGGTGGCGACACCGCGATTGATGTGCCTCACCTGATGGTGCTGATCCAGCACCACGGTCGTGGGCAAGCTGAAGATGCCCCAGCGGGCAGCCGTTTCTTCATCCTGGCTGGCATCGATCTGAATGACCTGCAACGCATCGCCGAGTTCCTGTTGAAGGTGCTCGATGGTCGGCTTCTGGATCGTCCGGCAGGGGGCGCAGAACGGCGCGGTGAAATAGACAATCACGGGCGTTCCGTGACGGACGCCCGTCAGCAGAGGGTCGCGCGGCGCAGATTGCTGAAGGCGACCCAAAGACCAGCGGTGATAAAACTGCCAGAGCAGAACAGCCGCCGCAATCACGACAAGTAGAATAACGATCCGTTCAATCACGATGCCTGCTCCTTACCCGACAGCGGCGCATGAACGAAACCTGGCACTCCGAAACGGTTGAGCTGATAGTACATCAGGCAGCCGACGCAGATGCCCGCGAACAGATTGAGCGCCGCCAATGCGACGACCAGCCCACTCAACACCCAGGCGATGGCCCCTGCCCCGGCCACAAACAGCACCGTCGCCACCAGGAGAACAACGCCACCCACTCCCTGGGCGAAGAGATGGGGTTCGGGGTTATCGAGCCTGACATCGCTCCGCACCAGTCCCGACGGCTTCAGCACATGCTGATAGATGCGTTTGAATAACCCCGCCGAAGGAAAGGCTGTGCCGACGAGCATCACTGCTGCTACTAAGGCGACCAGTACGGGCACATCCAGGACAAAGCCCAGGATGAGCAATCCAATGATGAAAGCCTGATTCGTCCGTAACGCGCTGTGATCGACCTGTCGATCCCGGTTCGTTTGCGCCATCCCTGGTGTCCCTTCACAAATAAAAAGCCGACTTCCCTGGTGGGAAGCCGGCTGGTTGACCGATTGCAGCGAACTGTCGCGCGAGTCGCTAGGCTGCCCCACTCCAGGGAGAATCCAAATGGCAACACATACAACAACATGCGTTGGAGATGGAGAGGGGTCGGGAAGCGATCAGTGCGAACATGACGAGAAGCATAGCATCGTGTTTTGGGCTTGTCAACGAATTGGACGATTTCCGGGAATCACCTGCTGCGATGATCCCATGACGCCCTCCAGAACCAACCGCTGGGTCATCTCTGCCATCGCCTCGATACCGAAGGGCTGCCCGTTCTCCAGCCACCAGGTGATCAAACTGAGTTCGACGCCGGCGATATAGTGGGCGATGACTTCATCGGGCAGTCCAAAATCGTTGGCGTTTTCGGATGAGAGGGCACGCAGCACATGTCCGGCAAGGTACTCACGGATGCTGCGGGAGACCAGCGCGCCCACCTGCCCGCCCAAGATGGTGCGGTACAGCACGGTGTTTTCAGCCACATGGGCGAACATCAACTGATAGGTCTTCAGGAAGGTTTTACCAGCCAGGGCATCGCTGGACGACTCGGCTTCAAGCTGTTGAGCCAGTTTATCGAACGTCTCGCGCAGCAGCGCGATCAGCAGTTCATCTTTGTCTTTGTAGTGCAGATAGAAAGTTGCCCGGCGCAGATCGGCGCGGTCGGTGATGTCCTGGATCGTGAGGTCGTCGTAACCGCGTTCAACGATGAGGGCAAGCAGAGAGTCATGCAGCAATCTGCGCGTGCGCTGCTTGCGCCGATCCAGGCGTTCGACAGGCTCAGTTGAGAGCGCGGGGACAGAGAGTCTGCTGGTCATTTTCATAGACATGTGTTCACTACCGCACAGCGGATAAAGATTGCTGGTTGACTTCAACGGGAAACAGGATAGCATTTTAGCGTACAGATGTCAATTAAAGAACGCATGTCAATGACAAGGAGTTCGCAGCAATGAGTACACAATCCCCGCGCATGACCGCGTTGATTACGGGAGCATCCAGCGGCATTGGCATGGAATTTGCGCGGCAGATGGCCGGGCATGGTCACAATGTCGTCCTGGTCGCCCGCAGTGAAGACCGTCTCAAGGCGCTGGCCGCCAAGCTTGAAGGGGCGCATGGTATCCGGGCTTGGGTCTTCCCTGCCGACCTCAATGATCCACAAGCGCCGAATCGGTTGGTCCAGCAGCTTGAGGCCGAACGGATCACAGTAGACATCCTGGTCAACAATGCAGGCTTCGCCACGTATGGACACTTCGCCACCGAAATCGACCTGGCTAAAGAGCTTGAGATGCTCCAGGTCAACATCGTCGCGCTGACTCATCTGACCAAGCTGCTGGTACGTCCGATGCTCGACCGCAAACGCGGGTATATCCTAAACGTCGCATCCACAGCGGCGTTTCAGCCGGGGCCGCTCATGACGGTGTACTATGCCTCGAAAGCTTATGTGCTGTCCTTCAGCGAAGGGCTGGCGGGTGAACTGGAGGGCACTGGAGTATCGGTCACGGCGCTGTGCCCCGGCCCAACCGAGTCAGGCTTCCAGAAGCGGGCGGCCATGGAGGACTCGCGGTTGGTTCAGGGCGGACTGATGTCCGTGACAGAGGTTGTGCGGGAAGGTTACAAGGGGTTGATGTCCGGGCAGACCGTGGTCATTCCGGGATGGTTCAACCGCTTGGGAGCGCTGCTGCCCCGCTTTGTGCCGCGCAAGATGGCGGCGCGTATCGTGATGCGGATGCAGAGCCGCGTCTCGCACTGAGCATCGATGTGCGAAGCGTGTCTATTTGGGCCGCTTGGCAATGGTTCGATCATCAGGAAGCGCCCCGCGCAGTATTTCAATGCGCTGGAAGTCATCGGTGATGATCTCCAGCACGCCGCCATCATAAAACCACAGCGGCGCTCCCTGGCGATCTACCCAGACGGACTCCGGTTCGTAGTCGAGGCCGATCACTTCGACTCGGGTGAGCGTCCGGGTCGGCGTGTAGCGTCCAGCCAGGCGGCGATTGATAATGAGGCGAGCGCCATCCCAGCCGCAGCCAACGAATACCCAGCGGTAGTCGCCGTCCAGGTAGGCGCGGCTTTCGCCATCATCTTCGTAGATGAGGTTCTCGCCTTCGCCGGGATAAACGCGGTACACAAGGCTCGATGCAGCGGGCGAGTCCGCGTCAAGGTCTTCACTAAAGAGGGGCAGCACCGAACCAGAACGCACAAACAGCGGAAGCCGCTCCAAAGGAGCCATTACGGTCATCGTCCGGCCACCTGCAAATGCCTCGTTCGTCCAGTAGTCGTACCAGAGGCCGGGTGGAAGGAAAAGGCGACGCTGAGCCTGCTGCGGGGCGATCACTGGGGCCACGAGAACCGAATTCCCTAAGAGGAAGCTGTTGCTGACTTGATGTCCTGCCTCATCGGGAATGGTTGGACGAATCGGGGGCGCGCCATATTCGCGGGAGGCCGCCAGGAGCGAGTACAGATAGGGTAGAAGCTGACGCCGCAGTTGAAGAGTCAGCCGAAGAATCGCATCATACGGCTGGCCGAGGACGGTCAATGGCCGCAGCACTGGCGAAGCATAGGGAAGCAAGCAGACAGCCTGCAACCAGCGGACGGCCAGTTCTTTGTCGTCGAACTTGCTCCAATCCACCAACTGAAAAGTCGAATGGTACGAGAGGCTGGCATGGAGGGCAGTGCCAATGCCTGACTGAAGCGACGGCCAAACCGAGGGAAGCGATAGAGGATCACCCACCGAAACACTCTGGCGGCGCGGACTTGTCACGGGCACATCGTCCGGTGAAGACTGCGCATAAACCGACAGATCGGAAAGAGCGGGCAATTCGGGTTTTGCAGCCACCAGGGAATAGGCAGCAAACATAGAAACCAAGTCCGCCCCCGCGAACAAGAGATACTCTGCTCCGTTCGCGGTTCCTTCAAACACAAGGTCTTCGGGCTGAGTCATGCCCACATCGACCCAGGCATCTCCAGGTGTTTTCCACAGGACGCCATAAGCGCCTACAGGATGGATACCGACATAGAGATGTCCCCGTGGATCGGGCGGCGTTGGCAAATTGGACTCCAACACAACCCGCTGACCATTCAAGGGGGCGCTGCCACGAAAGCGCAGTCCATACCCTTGTTCAGACGGAAACAGATTCATCGACAGGCGCACGCGGCCATCGGCATTGAAGAGAAGACCGCCGCGATCCATGCAGAGAATGCGGTTATCCAGGTTCTCCAGATCGAGGCGAAACGGCTCCTTCCCGACCCGGCACAGCAGAGTCGAAGTGCGGAGTTCGAGGGCTTGCGGCCCTTCGATCAGTTCCCAGGCGACGGGTGCTGTTGGCTGAGAGGCATTGTGCCAATCAATGGGCGCGGTCAGAATCGACCGCGCCTGAAATCGAACCTGGAGGCAGGCAGGACTCAGCCAACTCAGGTCAACGCGACCATTTTCGCAGGTCAATTCAACACCCGCCTCATGCGAACGGACGTGAAGGACTCGCCCCGCAGGAATCCAGTTGGGGATACGGCGTTTACGGCGACCAAAGAGCATGTTATGGAGGACTCATCAGGAGAAGGATTGTTTAACCCACTGCATTGGATTGACCGGCACGCCGTTGACCCAGACTTCCCAATGCAGATGCGGCCCGGTCACGCGCCCAGTCGCGCCAATTGTGCCGATGACTTGGCCGACTGTGACGACATCACCCGCCGATACGAACTGCTCGGTTTGATGCCAGTAGCCCGTATACACCCCCCAACCATGATCGATGATAGTCGCTTTACCACGGACATTCAGGGTATCGGCAAAGACGATGACACCTGGAGCCGATGCCATCACGGGCGTTCCCGGCGCACCGGCAAAATCGGTTCCACTGTGGAAGAAGGTTCGCGGCCCGCCGTTGTAGGAACGTTTCCGCCCAAACGGCGAGGTGATGCTGGCGGCGGCGGGCAGACCCATCGGCCCATTGAAATAGCGGGTCGGCATGAAGCCGCTCATGATCCCTTCGATGAAGGCCTTCTCATCCGCGTCGAGGCTGGGGTCAAGCAGATTGTCACGGCCAGCCAGGAGGGTGATATTCTCGTTGCCATAGCCACCAGCAAGTACCTGGACACTGACATCCAATACGATTTGCTGGCTGATGATGGAGTCGGTCAGCGTAAGCTGAATCGGATAGCTCCCCGCTTCCGTAAACACGGGCACGCCCACCAGAATCACATGGGTCAGGCCGCCGTCAGGGGTAGCATCCCGGATGTCGCGCCCAAGAAACTGCCCAGTGATGGTCATGGGTACGGCTGTCGTCAGCCGGAATTCGCCTGTTTCGCCTTCGACCAGAATGAGCGGCGACAGGGTGAAACTGGTCACATTGGGGGGCAAATCGACCGTAATCTGGGGCGGCTCCACACCGGGAATGAGGAGTCTCTGCCCGGCGTAGACCACGGTCGGATCGCTGATCTCGTTGGCGCTGGCGAGGTCGTTCACCGTCAAGCCAAATCGGGTGGCGATCTTGAAGAGGGTATCCCCAGGCTCAACCACGTAGATCAGCGTTTGCGATTCAGGTGATACCACCGGCGCGGCCTCGACGGGAATGGTCGGAGCCATGGCAGGCTGACCCGGAACCAGATTGAGAACCTGCCCCACATAGATCGTGTCGGCATTCGCAATGGCGTTCAGCGCCACCAACTGATCGACTGTCAGCCCATAAAGCTCGGCGATACTGCGAAGCGTTTCGCCGGGCTGTACCACGTGGGTAGTGGGGAGCGCGGCAGCGGCACTACTCGCCAGCGGAATCAGCAGGCGTTGGCCGACCTGGATGTTGGTGGGATCGACGATGCCGTTGTACTGGGCAATCTCATCGACTGTCAGCCCATATTGCAGCGCGATTCGGTACAGGTTCTCGCCGCGCTGGACGACATGAATAGTCACGCCTGGCGCGGCATCCTGACTCATAACAGAGGCGGGTGTCGAAAAACCACCCGCCCCCACCACAATCAGCAGCATGAGGAACAGAACACGGCAGATCAAGACACTACCTCATCGAACCTCAGCACATCCCCAATCTTCACGCGGTCGAGGATGTCCGTATTGGCCTCAATATAGTATTGGGCAGGCTGGCGCGGCCCATAAGCCAGTCGCCAGGGTTTCGCCAGCACTTTATCGACCACGCGCCCGGACTTATCCAACCAGACGACGCCGATGCTGATCCGCATGAACAGCATGTGGATGGTGCTGTTGGCCCGGCTCTCGCTGCCCGTGACGAAGAGCAGTCCTTCGTCACGGGGCAGATCGCTCACGAACATCAGCCCGCGCAGGTGACACAGGAAGCTGCTGCACCAACGCGCTCGCGCCAGTACGACCTTCCCGGTCGCCGCATTACGCAGAATACGCCAGCGGCCGCTCACGGGATGACCAATACCTGTCCAACAAAGACCCGATTAGGATCGGTGATCCCGTTCGCCTGGATGAGCTGGCTGAGGGGGACGCCGAAACGCAGCGCGATCCTGAACAGGGTATCGCCCGGCTGCACAACATAAGTTTGCTGCGGCGCGACCGTTGGCGGCTGCGGCGGTGGCGGTTCCGAAGGCACGACCACCCCACCCCCAACCGGGATGATGAGCCGCTGCCCGAAGCGGATGACATTTGGATTGGTGATCCCGTTCAACTGAGAAATCGCGGCGATGGTGGTATTGAAGCGCAGCGCGATCCGCAGCAGCGTATCACCGGGCTGCACGATGTAGGTCACGGTCGTCGGAGCCGGAGTGGGAACCGTCGGCACCGGCGTCGCCACGCTCGAAGTGGCAGTCGCGGCAGGCGGCGGCAGCGTCGCCGTGGGCGTGGATGTGGCCGGCGGTGGCAAACGCACCGGGATAATGAGCGCCTGACCGACGCGAATGAAGGCACTCGGAGCCAGTCCATTGGCGGCGGTAATCGCTTCAATGGTGCTGCCGTACAACGTCGCCAACTGCCCGACCGTATCGCCATCGCGCACCACATGAACGACCTGACCGGGGAACTCACTGCTCAGCGGCGGGCGGGTCGGCGTAATCGTCGGCGTGGACGAAGCAGTGGGCGTGGCGCTGGGTGTGAAAGTTGCGCTAGGCGTGAAGGTCAACGACGGCGTCGCTGATGGCCCAGCGGGTTGAGTCGTGGAGGTCACCGTCGGAGTAAAGGTCGCAGTCAGCACGACAGGCGCACTCGTGAGCGTGAAGGTCGCCGTGGGGGGGCGCACGGTCGCGGTGGCCGTTGGAGTCGCCGTAGAAGGACGCACGGTCGCGGTGAAGGTGGCGGTTGGGCCAACGGATCCCGCTACGACCAGCGAGGCATCATCGACATAGATGTTGTTGTTCGCAACTGGCGTTGTGACAGTAGAACGAACAAACACGGTGACGGCGGTATCAGCGGCCGTCGCGGTCACAGCGTATTCGTTGTACGAGTCGTACTGGATGGCTGGAGCCGACCAGACAATCGAGGCGCTCTCTGGATTCGTCCCGCCGGTTGGGTCGAGGCCGACCTGCACGACGATTCCACCGGGGTCTTCACTCTTGTTAGGATCATCGAAGGTACTCGACCAGACATAGACAAAGGCACTGAAACGAAGCTGAGCGCCGCGCGTCAATCCGGTCACCCGCTGGAACAGGCCACCATCATGAGTGGCAAAGAAACTATGGTACTGCTGGGCTTCGGTTCCGTTGCGAATACGCGGAACACCCAAGCCGTTGGTCACATCCGACGCCGGGTAGTATTCCGGCTGCACATTCTCGGAGGCCGACTGACCGCCTCCAATGAACCAGGGAGACCATCCCTGCGCGACCTGAACCAATGCATTGCCACCCACATTGGCATAGGGCGCTTCAAAACCGGGGTTCGTCAGCAGGTTTTGTCCCTGAGCGGCAATCGGCGAGGCCAACAGCAAGCTGAACAGCAATATCCAGATCGTCACTGCGCCTGGGACAGCAAAACGGTTTTTCATGGCGGCTCCCAACGAGGTTATGTCAGGTTTGTAGTTCGTTTGCACGCTTAAACGCTTATCTTATCACAATCGACAAAAGCCCACAAAAAGCCACTATATTGGATTCGACAGCACGCGGTTGACGCTGTTCAACAACTCACCTGGGCCGAAGGGCTTGGTAATGTAATCATCCACTTTGGCGATGTGCAGCCCCAGCACCTTGTCGATACTCTGCGCCCGCGCGGTAATCACGATCACCGGGATATGACTGGTGTGCGGATTGGACTTGAGCCGTTGGTAGACTTCCCAACCATCCAGATCAGGCATCATCAGATCGAGCAGGACAAGCTGTGGCTGCTCATCTTCCACCATCTGCAAGCCCATGAGTCCACCCGCCGCGCCGATGACCTCAAAACCTTCACGGGAGAGGATCATGCG
>JAEUQZ010000192.1 GCA_016788965.1 Anaerolineae bacterium
TCGGGCTGCGCTACCTGCTCGGCGCCTGAAAACCCCCGACCCTACCGCATCCCGGCGCAGCTTCCCATACGCGCATCCGCCGCTCATCTGACGGTCGGCGTACTGCTGATCGACTCCGGCCTATAATGAAGGTGGATCACATTCGGGGAGTGTGGGCCTCAGCCGGTCTGAGACCCCAGGAGACAACATCTAGCTCTTGAATCGATAGACATATCTGTGCGAAGGCATGGATGTGTCTATACTGAGGGAGTGTGTAGATGAAAATCGGGGGGGGGATGAGTGCCTACCCCTTTGCAGAAGTAAGATTGTGAGGGGCTTTTGACTGCCAGGCGTATCTATACCAACCGCCGCTGGTCTACCGAATCGGGAGCATGAGCCGATGATCCGCAGTCACCGAATACGGCTGAACCCCACTTCTGAGCAGGCGAACTACTTCGCCCGCGCGGCTGGAACACGCCGCTTCGTCTTCAACTGGGGGCTGGCGGAATGGAAGCGCCAGTTCGAGGCTGGGGAGAAGCCGTCGGCGCTGTCGCTCAAGAAGCAGTTCAACGCCATCAAGGGCGAGCAGTTCCCCTGGGTGTATGAGGTGACGAAATGCGCGGTCGAAGGCGCGTTCATGGACTTGGCAGCGGCGTTCAAGAACTTCTTCGAGGGACGTAAAGCAGGGCGAAAGGTCGGCTACCCGAAGTTCAAGGCGAAGAAGCACAATCGGGAAGGGTTCTATCTGGCGAATGACAAGTTCGATGTGTCGGGGCACTGGCTGAACGTGCCGAAACTGGGTCTGGTCAACATGGCTGAGAAGCTGCGGTTTGCGGGGAAAATCCTGTCTGCCCACATCACTCGCACAGCGGACTGGTGGTTTGTCAGCATTAGCGTCGAGATGCCAGACGCGCCACAGCCGCAGCGACCAGGACAGGTGGGGATCGATCTGGGGATCAATCGACTGGCGACGCTGAGTGATGGCGGCGTGCTTGAGAACCAAAAGCCGCTGCGGTCGCTGCTGCGCCAGGTGAAGCGCCTGAGCCGATCCCTGAGCCGCAAGCAACCAGACAGCCACAACCGGGAGAAAGCGCGGCGCAGGCTGGCGCGGCTGCATTACCGCATCGTCTGTGTTCGGGAGGATGTGCTGCACAAGTCAACGACGGGGCTGGCGGAGCAGTACGGCTTCATCGGGGTGGAGAACCTGCACGTCAAGGGCATGATGCAGAACCCGGCACTGGCCCAGGCGTTGGGCGATGCCGCCTTCGGCACATTCAGCCGCTTCCTGTCCTCGAAGGTCGAGGCACGCGGCGGTACAGTACAGGCTGTGGGGCGCTTCTACCCATCGAGCAAGACCTGTTCGGACTGTGGACACGTCAAGGCTGATCTCGCTCTGTCCGAACGCACCTTTATCTGCTCTACCTGCGGCCTGACCCTTGACCGCGACCTGAACGCAGCGATCAATATTCTGAACGAGGCAATGAGACTGAGCGCAGGCAGTCGATAAGCAATCTGCGCCGTCGCGGTAGTGGCTACGACGAGACGAAAAACGCCTGTGGACAGGCTGTAAGACCGAAGTCTTTCGGGGCGGAGGCAGGGCTGGATGAAGCAGGAACAACCCGGATGGGTACACATTTGTACACAAGAAAGGTAGCAGCAGCCAATCATGTTACGCCTGAAAGTCCTGATTCTGTTCGCGCTGGCAGTGATGGGAGCCTCGGTCATCCCGGCCGCCGCTCAATCCGGCGTCGTCTGGAACGCCGAGTATTTCAACAACACCATCCTCTATCCCGCGCCTGACCTCCAGCGGCAGGATGCCGGCATCGGCTTCGATTGGGGCAATGGCGCGCCCGCCCCCGGCATCGTCGCCGACAACTTCAGCGTTCGCTGGGGGTCGGATCCGTTCTTCGTGGCCGGAACCTACCGCTTCTGGGCGCTGGCCGACGACAAGATCCGCATCACCATCGACTTTGCCCGCACGCCGCTGATCGACACCTTCACCACGCCCAGCGTCGCGCGTACCGTCTCGGCGGACGTTATCCTCTCCACCGGGTCGCATCACATCCAGGTCGATTACGTCGAGGAGGGCGGCAATGCCTATGCCTTCGTCACCTGGGCGAACCTGGCGAGCAATCCGGTCGGCCCGAACTTCCCGCCGCTGACCAACTCCAACCCGATGCCCATCAGCGGCCCCTGGACGGCCCAGTATTTCGCCAACCCCAGCCTGTTCGGGTCGCCGAGCCTGATCCGCACCGAGTTGAGTCCCAGCAACGATTGGGGACTGGGATCGCCCGTCGCCAGCATCCCGGCGGATAACTTCTCCGGCCGCTGGACGAGCGTGCAGACCCTCAACGCCGGAACCTACCAGCTTTCCGTCCGCGCTGATGACGGCGTGCGCGTCGTCATCAACGGCGTGGTCTATATCAACGAGTGGCACAGCGCCACCGGGCAGACCTACACCGTCAACGTGCCGCTGCCCGCCGGGACGCACAGCTTCATCGTCGATTTCTACGAAGCCAGCGGCGCGGCCTTCATCAATTACAGCTTCACGCTGCTGGGCGGCGGAGGCGGTTTTGCGACCGCCACGCCTTATCCGACTGGCGCGTACATGACCGTCACCGGAGCCTTCCGGCTGAACGTCCGCAACCTGCCCGATCCCATCAACGGCGCGGTGCTGACCCGCATCAGCCGCAACGACAGCTTCCCCGTGGTCGGGCGTAACGCCAACTCGACCTGGTGGCAGATCAACGTCAACGGCATCGTCGGCTGGGTGAACGCCCGCTACGTCACCGCTTACAACGTGTCCAGCGTGCCCGTCACCAGCGGCGGTGTGATCATCGTCCCGACGCCGACCCCGGTGCAGATCACCTGCCAGGGTGCGCCCGCGCCGCGTCTCGTGGTTGGGCGCTATGGGCGCGTCACGCCGGGGTTGCCCAACAACATCCGCTTCCAGCCGGACCCGAACAGCGTCCTGCTCGGCCAGATTCCGCCCGGCAGCGCCTTCTACGTCATCACCGGGCCGGTCTGCTCTTACGGCTTCTACTGGTGGCAGGTGAACTACAACGGTGTCACGGGCTGGACGCCCGAAGGCGGCAGCGGCCAATACTGGGTCGAGCCGATCTAGGCCATTGAAACATCAGTGAGGTGTGCCCCAATGGGGTACACCTCATGGCCCCTCAGAAGAACATCCCTCCGATAGGCTTCCCGCCACAACCTTCACGAGCTACGACGGGGTCTCGCCGGGAGTGAAAAGGGCGCTGTAACGG
Organism: Anaerolineae bacterium; assembly: GCA_016788965.1. GTDB lineage: Bacteria > Chloroflexota > Anaerolineae > Aggregatilineales > Phototrophicaceae > CFX2. Next base: position 3,246 of record JAEUQZ010000192.1, read on the forward strand.
CGCTGGAGCGTGCCCCAATGATCGCCCCGGCTGGGCACGGAGATCAGCCGGAAGTCAGGGAGCAGCAGTCCGGTCAATGAGCCGCCATAGCAGCAGCGCGTATCGATCCCATACACCCGATCCTGATGAATCAAGGGCTGCTGGCGGCCGTCGCTGTAATCCCGGTGGCCGACGATGAGAGGCTTCGAGCCGTCGTAGTGGGCGTACCACGGCCAGGAAAAGCGCTGCCGCAGGTAGTCCTCGCCGCTGAGCGTGCCGACCAGGACGGTCTCGCGCTGCTGGGACAGGGGGACGCCCGGCTCCCAGAAGCCGTGGACGAGGATGGCTTCGGGAAGTTCGAGGAAGCGGGGGAAGCTGTCCATAAAGGCCACCGCAGCCGGATAGCCGGCCTCGCCGATCTGCTGGCGGGCGATGACCTGCGAGGGGGCCGGGGGAATCTCACCGCGCAGGACGCGGATATGCTTGCGCTCGTGGTTGCCGAGGATGGAGCGGGCGTGGGGCGTCTGCTGGAAGAAGCGCAGCACTCCGGGGGAATCCGGCCCGCGATCCACCAGGTCGCCGATGGCGATAATGGGGTCGTCCGAGGCCAGACCGGATTTATCCAGCAGGTCGAGGAGTTCCGCCGCGCAGCCGTGCAGGTCGCCGATGATGAGGGTGGGCATGGTTGGGATGGTAAGAGATCGGTAGTTTAATGGCGACAAAGATTGTGACGGCGCTGCGGGTGGCCGCAACCGCCTGAATGCCTACGATAGCACAAAACGGGCTGGAAAGGGTGACATTATTGTCACTCTTTGTCGCTGAAGTGAAAACCGTTTGGCAGCAGGACTTAAGCCGGGGAGAAATTCACGGCGGGCGGCTTGACGTGTGAGCAATCGCTAACGTACAATCCAGTCGATGAACCTAATGAGTCGAGGCGTAGAGGCGATGCCAGCCGCGCGGAAAACCAGCCAACAGGCCGACGCCGATGTCTTCACCGCCATCGCTCATCCGGTGCGGCGGCGCATTCTGGAACTCCTGGCCGGCCAGGAACAGAATGTGATGTCGCTGTCGCAGCCGTTTGCCGCTGAAATCAGCCGTTCTGCGATCAGCCAGCACCTCAAAATATTGCAGGACAGCGGGCTGGTCGAAGTCCGCAAACAGGGACGCGAACACCTGTACCGCCTGGAAGTCGAAAACCTCAACCAGGTCTACCGCTGGATCAAGCAGTACGAACGCTTCTGGACGCACAAGCTGGACGCGCTGGGCGAATTTCTGGATCACGCGGACGAAGGAGACGCCTGACGATGCAGCGGGAAATCCACATTGAGCGCTTCTACAAGCAGCCACCGGAACGGGTGTGGACCGCGCTGACCGACCCGGCGCAGCTTGCGGCCTGGTACATGCCGAACGACTTCAAGGCCGAGGCAGGGCACAAATTCAGCTTCCGCACGGATCCCGCGCCGGGCTTCGACGGCGTGCTGCACTGCGAAGTCGTCACGGTCGATCCGCCGCGCAAACTGGCCTACACCTTCCGGGGTGGCTGGATGGATCGCAGCACGCTCGTCACCTGGACGCTGCTGCCCCAGGATGGCGGAACGCTCCTGCGCCTGGAACACACCGGCTTCACGGCCTTGAGCGATCCGGCCATCCGCACGATACTCGAAAGCGGCTGGGGAAGCTTCCTGCCCCGCCTGGACGCCTTGATCGCGGCGGTGTAGTCCGACGGCATCACTCCTGCGCTAGACGACGATCCCCTTCCCCCACACCGGGGCGGCCATCACCACTTCCGGCTGACCCTCCAGCAGCGGCCCGACCGCGCCCATGTATTCCCAGAACCAGGGAGCCTGTGACGAGGACTGAAAGGCTTCCTGAGAGGTATACACCTCGAACAGATAAAACACATTCGGGTCCTGGGCATCGTTGTTCATCACCACCAACTCCTGCGCCGGATTCGCCAGGGCACGCGGCACAAGCATCTGCTCGTAGAGTTGACGAACTTCGTCGCGCTTGCCGGGCTTGGTGCGGGTCTTGACGATGAGGGACAGCTTGGACATGGCAATGCTCCTATTGAACATGTGAGGTAAAACTAACGTTTTGAAGTATATGTTAACTATTGCTCACATGTCAAGGCACAGGCGGATGTGCGGCAGGCCTGGGCAATTTGCGGTAGGCTGGTGCGGATTGATCGATGACGAGGAGGCAGATCATGACCCGACCTCAACCCCCACAGCTCCCACCGCCGGTGCTGCCGCTGGCGACCACCTCCATCAACCGCAGCTACCACCTGGGGCGCATCCTGGGTCTGCGGCTGACGGCAGAGACTTCGGCATTCGTGGCGCTGATCGTGCTGTGGGTCGTGCTGGCGGTGGTCGGCAGCCAGGCGCTCGGCCTGACCGGGCCGGATGTGGTCGTGGGCGGGGCGCTGACGGTGCTGCTGCACGTTGGGCTGACGCTGGCGCATCACCTCGGCCACGCCCTGGCTGCCGAGCGCACCGGCTACCCAATGGTCGGGATTCACCTGTGGCTGCTGCTGGCGCGGTCGATCTATCCGGCCAACGAGCCGCCACTGCCGGCGCAGGTACACATCCGGCGGGCATTGGGCGGCCCCATCGCCAGCACCATCCTGGGCGTGATCCTGGGCATCCTGGCGCTGCTGCTGAGGCCGGTGGGCGGGATGGTCTACGCGATGGTGGTGTTCCTGTTCCTGGATAATCTGCTGGTCTTCACGCTGGGGGCATTCCTGCCCGTGCCGATTGCCGATGGCGGGACGCTGCGGAGATGGTGGCCGCGGAAGTAGGGGTTGGGGATTGGGGAAGGCAAACCACCGAGACGTGATGCGTTGGCAGCATAGGCAAAGGCGGAAATAACCATACGAATTGAACCGCCAAGACGCCAAGAACGCCAAGATCATACGGGAGAGAATGGCGTAGAGCGGCGGTCTCAGGGTTTAGGGAGCGCTTCAGGGGCTTCCAGCTTGAGAACCTGGAGGACGCCCTTGATGAGGTCCTCGATGCTGATGGGTTTGCCCAGGAACAGATCGGCGCCGCTTTCCATGGCCTGGTGCATCTGGAAGCCGCCGGTCGCTCCCGAACAGACGATGATGCGAACCTGATCGCCTTTGGGCAGGTGGCGGACGTAGTGCATGACATCCTGACCGTTGAGGTCGGGCAGGATCAAATCCAGCAGGATCAGGTCGGGGAAATCCCGATCCACGAGGCTCATGGCGCGGGCGGCGTTATCGACCACGCTGACGCGGAATCCGGCATGGCGCATGGCAATGCTGAAGACCTTCGCCACATCCTGGTCATCTTCCACAATCAGGACATGCTGGCCGCGACCCACCAGCGGGACGGTTCTCTGAGCGGTTCCGCTCGTGCCCTTCTCGGCTTTGCCGAGGGTGGGCGTAACGGCGAAGCGCACCTGAAGCTTGATCTGCCCGACTTCGATTTCGTCGCCGTGACGCAGGCGGTAATCCTGGTTGGGGGCCAGCAGTGCCCCGTTGATGCGCGTGCCGTTCAGACTGCCCAGGTCGCGCAGGTTGATCTTGTTGTTGCTGACGACGATCATGGCGTGCTGGCGGGAGACGCCGCGCGTCTGGCCGCCGTGCGGCCCCAGATCGACAGCCGGATAGACGCCGCGCGTCGAGTCGGCGCGGCCGATGAGCATCTCTTCATGAACCTGCGCCTGAATGGTGGCGGCGGTTCCAGCCACGCGGAATTCGATCACCCAGGGCAGTACGTCATTGAGCGGCCCGGTTGCCCGAACAGGCAGAAAAGTATCGCTGTTGGACAGGCGTGGATCATTGAGATACTTGGTATCGCGGCCGGGTGCGTCAGACATACAGATTCGCTTCCCCCAAACAGGTATTCAGCGGAGACTTGCTCCTGCTTCCATTATAGGAGTAAACGAAGAATTGTACCTTAAGCATTATTGCGGACTGGCTTAAGGTATTGCTCACGCAACAATTCTTGGGGGTGACTTCCGTACCAGCGCGAGGACGCGCCGAGGTTCGGGATGCCGACCTGCGCGTCGTGCCGCCCTCGACCTTGCATTCCAGCGAATATGCCGACATAATTAGAATATTTGATCTATTCATCAAGAAGGGAATGCACACCATGACCGGCTCAACCGCAGTTCTCCAATCCATCACCCCGATGCTGCCTGCGGGAAAGGATATGCAGGCGGCGCTGGCTTTCTATGAACACAAGCTGGGATTCCGCGCGATATACAAGGCGGACGACCTGAGCATGGCGATCCTTGAGCGTGATGCCGTCGAGATCATGCTGACCGCCAGTGATGACCCGCACACGGCCTCGCAGACCAGCCTGCGGATTCAACTCTCCGGCGTCGATGCGCTGTATGCCGAGTATCAGCAGCAAGCCATCGCGCCCTTCGAGCAAGTCGATGAGCCGGGGATGACCACGCTCAAGCCAACGCCCTGGGGAACGCGGGAATTCGCGGTCCGCGACGTGGCCGGGGTGTGCATCACCTTTTACGAGGATCAGGCCGGGTAGACTGGCGAATCGGTTTTCACCCGCCTTCCAGCGTGAGGTTCTGCCTGATGCAGTGGATGAGACGCTGAAAATAAAAACTCCCTCTCCGGTACGAGGGATACTCGCCGGAGAGGGAGGGGCTGCTCAGAACCGAGGGGGTGGGTTCTGAGGGGCTTTCAACGGAAGAGTTCGCGCACGATGATGTTGCGCTGGATTTCGCTGGTGCCTTCGTAAATCTGGAAGATTTTCACGTCGCGCAGCAGCTTCTCGACCGGGTATTCCTTCATAAAGCCATAACCACCGAAGACCTGGACGGCATCGACGGCCGCTTTGGTCGCCATGTCGGCGGCGAAGGCTTTAGCATAAGCGGCCGCTTTGGGGTTGGCGTGGCCGGATTCGACCATCCAGGCGGCCTGCCAGACCAGCAGGCGCGAGGCTTCGTAGTTGATCGCCATATCGGCGATCTTGTGGCCGATGGCCTGGTGCTGGTAGATGGGCACGCCGAAGGCTTCGCGCTCGCGGGCGTACTTGACGCATTCTTCCAGGGCGCGGCGCTGCAAGCCGACGGCCGCGGCAGCCACACCCGGACGGCTGTAATCGAACACGTTCATGGCGATGTAGAAGCCCTGGCCTTCCTGACCGAGCAGGTTCTCCGCCGGGACTTCGACGTTCTCGAAGACGATCTCAGCAGTATCGCTGGCACGCTGACCGAGCTTATCGAACTTCTTGCCGATCTTGACGCCGGGGGAATTGCGGTCGATGACGAAGGCGCTCATGCCGCGATGCCCGGCTTCCGGCTTGGTCTTGGCGAAGACGGTGAAGAAGTTGGCGTGGCTGGCGTTGGTGATGAAAATCTTCGAGCCGTTGACGAGGTAATGGTCGCCCTTGCGCTCGGCGCGGGTCTGCATCCCGACCACGTTGGAGCCAGCCCCCGCCTCGGTCACGCAGTAGGAGACGAACTCGCCCTGCTCGACGATGCGCTCGCCCAGCCAATACTGCTTCTGCGCGTCGTTACCGGCCAGGATGATCGGCAGCGAGCCGAGGTTGTTGGTGCTGATGCTGGTGCTGATGCCGGTGCAGCCGTAGCCGAGTTCTTCCGCCACCAGGCATTCCTCGAAGACGGTCGCGCCGACTCCGCCGACTTCCGCCGGGATGTTCATGTTGACGATGCCGAGTTCACGCGCTTTGTGAAAGATGTCTTCCGGAAATTTGGCATGTTCATCATATTCCGCCGCGACCGGGATGATCTCCTTGGCGGTGAAATCCCGCGCCATCTTTTGGAGCATCTTCTGGTCGTCGGTGAGTTCAAAGCCTACGCCGGCCTGGGTCAGAACCTGATCTACCATGAGCATACTCTCCGCAATAATCGAATCACCGTTAGATTAATTATAGCGCGGAATGCCTTGCGAATGCCATACGGGTTTTCTGGGTGTCAAGCTATTGACAGGAAAGAACATTTGTGCTATTTTGGGGCAACCATTCAACATTGCGCCGCACTGCTGCCCTTGAATCCTGTCCCTTCACCAAAAGGAGCAAGCAGTGCGATGGTAGCCCACGATTGATGATGTGCCGCGTCAGGA